>NZ_JCAMRN010000146.1:0-258 GCF_059620965.1 Geobacter sp. PheSNFMC | reverse complement strand
TAGTGGAATCGCTTCCCGGAAATCCCTGCCAGGGGAGAGTCGGGCGGCTAAATTAAATCCTGGCATAAGCATGTAGACGCCTTCAGTGTATGATCTTCGGACGCGGGTTCGATTCCCGCCACCTCCACCATTTAAAGGTTCAGTAAGGACCAGAGTAGTACAAGAAGCCCCGAGAAATCGGGGCTTTTTTATTTGTGTTTGTCTGATAGTGTGCTATATGGTCTAGTGAAATCTGGGAATTTTGGGGGCCGTTTCTTG
>NZ_JCAMRN010000145.1:0-282 GCF_059620965.1 Geobacter sp. PheSNFMC | reverse complement strand
ATCTCTACGTCCATATCCCTTTCTGCCTGAAGAAGTGCCGTTACTGCTCTTTCGTTTCACGGTCGGACGCGCCCCTGGCGATCGACGACTACGCATCCCTCGTGGCCCGGGAGATGGAGATGCGGGTCGCGGCGGCGAATCCCCCCCCCCTCTCTCCAGCGACTACCCTCTACCTTGGCGGAGGGACCCCGTCGCTTCTGTCGCCGGCGGCCGTGGAGCGCATCATCGGTGCGGCAGCGCGCTGCTATGGCCTTGGCCCCGGCGCGGAGATAACCCTGGAGG
>NZ_JCAMRN010000144.1:0-283 GCF_059620965.1 Geobacter sp. PheSNFMC | reverse complement strand
CCCCGGAAGATCTCTCCGAATGTATCCGGCGCCTCAGTCTTGATCGCAACGCACTCTGGTCTTAGGGCAATTCCGTCCTTCACCTTGATCGCTCCAATCATCTGGTGTGCGTAAAGCTACTCCATGAATCATTAATGACTTTTTAGCAGGTCTTTGAAAAACTCACTGTATTTACGTACAATTTGATTCGGTTTTGTGTTATGATGCCGCGCATATCTCACTGATATTACAGGAGAAACAGTATGCGCGGTTTTGAGCAGCAATCTGATGCTCTGTTCGTCTA
>NZ_JCAMRN010000143.1:0-289 GCF_059620965.1 Geobacter sp. PheSNFMC | reverse complement strand
GCCCCGGAAGATCTCTCCGAATGTATCCGGCGCCTCAGTCTTGATCGCAACGCACTCTGGTCTTAGGGCAATTCCGTCCTTCACCTTGATCGCTCCAATCATCTGGTGTGCGTAAAGCTACTCCATGAATCATTAATGACTTTTTAGCTTGACTAAAGAAATTCACTTGAGTAGAATCCGGTTCTACTTTTGGGTAGACGGTAAAGTGTTCAGTAGCGTTGATGTTATGGCAAATGGGGCAACAGCGCTGTTTCCTTAAGCTACAGACGTCGCTGTAAACAACAAAACA
>NZ_JCAMRN010000142.1:0-284 GCF_059620965.1 Geobacter sp. PheSNFMC | reverse complement strand
CTTCCTTCAGAGGTACCGTCAAGATCAAGAGGTATTAGCTCCCAATCATTTCTTCCCTCCAGACAGAGCTTTACGACCCGAAGGCCTTCATCACCCACGCGGCGTTGCTGCGTCAGGGTTTCCCCCATTGCGCAAAAGTCCCCACTGCTGCCTCCCGTAGGAGTCTGGACCGTGTCTCAGTTCCAGTGTGGCTGATCATCCTCTCAGACCAGCTAACCATCGTCGCCTTGGTAGGCCATTACCCCACCAACTAGCTAATGGTACGCAGACTCATCCAAGGACAG
>NZ_JCAMRN010000141.1:0-287 GCF_059620965.1 Geobacter sp. PheSNFMC | reverse complement strand
ATCGACTTCTTCAGCCACGAAGTGAAGATGGGGCGTCTGCCCAAGAACCTCCTCCCGCTCCAGTCGGGCGTCGGCTCCATTGCCAACGCCGTCATCGGCGGGCTGGCAAAGGGCCCGTTCGCCAACCTGACCGTCTACACCGAGATTCTCCAGGACACCATGCTCGACCTCTTCGACTCGGGCAAGCTGGACGCCGCTTCGTCCTGCTCCCTGTCCCTGTCCGAGGCCCCCGGCTTCCCCCGCTTCTTCGATAACTGGGAGAAGTACTTCGACAAGATCACCCTCCG
>NZ_JCAMRN010000140.1:0-294 GCF_059620965.1 Geobacter sp. PheSNFMC | reverse complement strand
CAGCCAGTTCCTGGCCGGGGCCTTCGTGAACTCGGCGGTCCTGGGTGCGCCCGGCAACGGACCGGGAGCCAGGCTCCAGGCAAAACTGGGCGAATCGCTCACCTTCGGGCTCGGCTACGGCAGCGGCGACACCGACACGGAGGATGTGTTCTCACACGGCTACGGCATAGCCGAGCTGGACTACACCATCAAGGTCGGCGAACTGGAAGGGACCTACCGCGTCTATGGCAGCCTGGACGGGGCGCGTGCCGATGGGGAGGTGAAGCTGCAGGAGAAAAACGCCTTCGGGTTCGG
>NZ_JCAMRN010000139.1:0-296 GCF_059620965.1 Geobacter sp. PheSNFMC | reverse complement strand
TTCTGTTTTGTTGTTTACAGCGACGTCTGTAGCTTAAGGAAACAGCGCTGTTGCCCCATTTGCCATAACATCAACGCTACTGAACACTTTACCGTCTACCCAAAAGTAGAACCGGATTCTACTCAAGTGAATTTCTTTAGTCAAGCTAACAGGGTCTTGAAAAACTCCCTGTTTTTGCCCCCATGACCTCCAGGAGAGATTTTTCGGGACGGCTCAGTTTGATTTTGTTGTTTGTTCTGCGGTTATCTTGCTCTTTGAAACTCTTTTTGGCCGATTATTCGGCCCGGTTTCGCCTT
>NZ_JCAMRN010000138.1:0-292 GCF_059620965.1 Geobacter sp. PheSNFMC | reverse complement strand
CGGAGGGTGATCTTGTCGAAGTACTTCTCCCAGTTATCGAAGAAGCGGGGGAAGCCGGGGGCCTCGGACAGGGACAGGGAGCAGGACGAAGCGGCGTCCAGCTTGCCCGAGTCGAAGAGGTCGAGCATGGTGTCCTGGAGAACCTCGGTGTAGACGGTCAGGTTGGCGAACGGGCCCTTTGCCAGCCCGCCGATGACGGCGTTGGCAATGGAGCCGACGCCCGACTGGAGCGGGAGGAGGTTCTTGGGCAGACGCCCCATCTTCACTTCGTGGCTGAAGAAGTCGATGATGT
>NZ_JCAMRN010000137.1:0-293 GCF_059620965.1 Geobacter sp. PheSNFMC | reverse complement strand
CGGGAAGGTCGGCTCGGGATTGCATCCCTGCACGCCAAAGGGGTTGTCGCTGTGGGCTGCCTCGTGGATCTTGTTGAGCTTGAGGCTGTAGCCGATCCCCTGGATGGTCCCCCAGAAGGCCAGCGCGTATCCCACCAGCTTGAGACCGATGTTTTTGGGGTAGATCGCCGCGATGATCCCGCCGAATGCCATGCAGAAGAAGGCGAACCGGATGTACACGCACTGCTCGCACGGCCTCATGTAGAGCCAGATCTGAAACACCGAGTGGGCCAGAATGACCATGAACAGACTCA
>NZ_JCAMRN010000136.1:0-293 GCF_059620965.1 Geobacter sp. PheSNFMC | reverse complement strand
TCCCGAACCCGAAGGCGTTTTTCTCCTGCAGCTTCACCTCCCCATCGGCACGCGCCCCGTCCAGGCTGCCATAGACGCGGTAGGTCCCTTCCAGTTCGCCGACCTTGATGGTGTAGTCCAGCTCGGCTATGCCGTAGCCGTGTGAGAGCACATCCTCCGTGTCGGTGTCGCCGCTGCCGTAGCCGAGCCCGAAGGTGAGCGATTCGCCCAGTTTTGCCTGGAGCCTGGCTCCCGGTCCGTTGCCGGGCGCACCCAGGACCGCCGAGTTCACGAAGGCCCCGGCCAGGAACTGG
>NZ_JCAMRN010000135.1:0-291 GCF_059620965.1 Geobacter sp. PheSNFMC | reverse complement strand
CCGAGCGACCCGAACGCATACACCAGCGCCAGCGCCACCGTCAGCCTGACGGTTGACAAGGCCGTTGCCTCCGTATCCCTCACCGGCCTGAGCGCCACCTATGACGGCACGCCAAAGGTCGTTGCCGCCAGCACGACCCCGCCGGGTCTCGGCATCAACCTCACCTATGCCGGGGGCAGCGGCGCGCCGACAGCCGCCGGGAGCTACCCCGTCGTCGCCACGGTCACCGATGCCAACTACAGCGGCAGCGCCACGGGAACACTCGCAATCGCCCGTGCCGTTCCCGCCATC
>NZ_JCAMRN010000134.1:0-295 GCF_059620965.1 Geobacter sp. PheSNFMC | reverse complement strand
GAAACGGGAAGGTCGGCTCGGGATTGCATCCCTGCACGCCAAAGGGGTTGTCGCTGTGGGCTGCCTCGTGGATCTTGTTGAGCTTGAGGCTGTAGCCGATCCCCTGGATGGTCCCCCAGAAGGCCAGCGCGTATCCCACCAGCTTGAGGCCGATGTTTTTGGGGTAGATCGCCGCGATGATCCCGCCGAATGCCATGCAGAAGAAGGCGAACCGGATGTACACGCACTGCTCGCACGGCCTCATGTAGAGCCAGATCTGAAACACCGAGTGGGCCAGAATGACCATGAACAGACT
>NZ_JCAMRN010000133.1:0-643 GCF_059620965.1 Geobacter sp. PheSNFMC | reverse complement strand
GGAGCCGGCCTGTCCGGGCCGGCTCCGCTTCGCGCCTCTTCCGTAGCTTCCCCCCTCACTTCGTGGTCCGCTTTCGTGTTGCCAGTTTTTGGCACCACTCTCGCCAATTCGCCATTTGACGATATCCTGGGCCAATATTTTGACTTTGTCGTTTTTCGGCAGTACGGGGTGACGTTGTTCTGTGACGGTTTGCCGCTGGTTGTGACCATTCTTTGTTTCTTCGCAGTTTCAGCGCGTTATTTCCCTGGTGTAAAAATATCTAAAGTTGTCACCATGCCCGCCGATATCAACTTCTAGTAGTTGATTGTCCCGGTATGGAATTGGCCCGTCTTTTGCTCCTTAGGGCTGAAACCTTGTATATGAAGTTTTTTTTTGACCCGAAAATGTAAGCAAGCGCTTACATAATCAGCCCACCGGGAGGGGCAATGGGAGTTGTCAAAGGCGGCAAGCCGTTTGATTCGTGCAATGCGACCCATGAGCGGATCCTCGAAACAGCCCTTGGTCTGTTTTCGACCAGGGGGTACCTGGGCGCCACGACCCGCGAGATCGCCCGTCAGGCGGGCATCGCGGAGGTGACGCTGTTCCGCCATTTTCCCTCCAAAGTAAAGCTTCTCGAAGAAGCGATCACCCGTTACTCCATGTT
>NZ_JCAMRN010000132.1:0-982 GCF_059620965.1 Geobacter sp. PheSNFMC | reverse complement strand
TTTGACTTCCGGTGCCGCTCCAGTCGAGCTACGCTCTCCTTCCGCTGCACCGGGACGATTACCATCCTTTTCCATTGACGACCTCCTTGAACACGTAGATTTACCTCATTTTCGTGTCCAAGAAAACCGGGGCCGCCATAAAGTTTGTAGCTAGTCAATATTTTGCCAACGTCATAAGGCTGACCAGCCAGCCCAGTCTTTTCCGGGCGGGCTGGTCGTGCCGCAAGTTGGATCAATTCCTCACCAATTTATTAACCACCGTCACTTGGCAATTCTGGCTCGTCACATTTATTTTCCTTTGCAAATAATTCTACTTGGTAGCGTTCACGGCGTCTTCTGAACCGGTCAAATAGGTCAGGTGCGTCTGCAGCCATGCAAAGATGTCGCATAGGCCGCTCCAAACGCTTGTGCAAGGAAAAACCAAGGTCTCCATGCTCGTGGTCGATAACAAAAGCCATTTCTTCCAAAAACTCCAATATCTCGCCGACAGCTCTGCGACTAACGTGTGTAGAGTGCGCATTCCTTGTTGAATTCATCCTGTTTAATTCCAATATTTCTTCTAAGATGTCTCTATCTGATCTTTTTTCTTCCTCTTTACTTTCACCGTCATTTGCCAAAATATCAGCTATTTGTTCATCAAGTTTTGGCCACCACATTTCAAATACGCTATCAAGAACTACAGTGTCTAGCTTTGAATCTCCGGCAACATTGTTGATGGTATTAATCAGTCGCTTGAAATCTTCTTTTAGAAAACGAGTTCCCTGAAAACTTGTCAACGGCCCTTTCAAATCCGTTGGTTCCAGGTTAAATAAAAGAGTGCATACTCTTGCTTTTTCAATGCTTTTTGAAAGAGCGCCAGCTTCAAAAAGAATCCAAGGTTTTTCAGTGTTATCACTAGTAAGACATATAATGCCTACGTTGGAAGTTTCCAGTTCCTTTGTTATCTCAGAATTCCATTTAGCACCTTTTTCAACATCTTCCG
>NZ_JCAMRN010000131.1:0-991 GCF_059620965.1 Geobacter sp. PheSNFMC | reverse complement strand
TGGCGGCGTAGTCCCAGCGGTGCCGGCGCCGGCCATGGTTCTTGCGGCTTTCCCGCGACATGCCCACGGCGATCCGGCAGGCCACGGCGGGCGGAACGATGCGGGTGGCCACCCGCGTCAGGGGGCTGTGGAGAATGAACCGCAGGAGCCGGTAGGGATAGTCCTTCCGGTTGACCTCGTCCCCGTGGCAGAGATAGAACCGTTCCCCCCGGATGTCGACCACGGCGGGGCCCGGGTGGACCGTTGCCCGGAGCGTCTCCGTGAAAAACGGCCCCATGTGGAAATCGTGGTTCCCCTCGAAGTACTCGATCCGGACTCCGCTGTCGACCAGTTCCCGCAGCCGGTCGAGCAGGGGGAGGTAGTGGGTGAAGGGGACCGGATCGTAGCCGATCCAGAACTCGAACAGGTCACCGAGAATGTAGAGGGTGTCGACGTTGCCCCGGAGTCCGGCCAGGAACTCCATGAGCAGCCGGTAGTTTTCGTCCCCCGGTTGCCGCAGGTGGGCGTCGGCGATGAAGATTGCGCGCATGGCGGCACTATAATCGAAAGGCCGCCAAAGGTAAAGGCGCGTTGAGGCGGGCGAGGCGTAAGGTGACCATGGGATTCATGCGAGACATTGAAATACTCTGGGATGATCTTCTGGAGGCGTTCGAAAATCCGGAAACGATGCTGGCCTATTTTCTCGACAGGGAAACGGGCGATATCTTTGCCGTGCCGTCCGATTTCGACGATGACGATTTCTGGCTGGAAATGGAAGAGAGCGAGGACCGTTTCCTCCGCATCCCCGGCTTTGATTACGAGCAGGAGCGGCTGCTGCTCCACGAGTTCATCAGGGGGCTCGACAATGCGAGCCTCAAGGGGATGCTGCTGCGTTCCTTCGAAGGGAAAAAGCCCTACGGCCGGCTGGACGAGATCCTGTCGTTCTATCCCGAGGAATTCGACCGCTACATGGCCATGAAGGAGGAGCTCATCTCCGACCGGGCCCGGCGGT
>NZ_JCAMRN010000130.1:0-1064 GCF_059620965.1 Geobacter sp. PheSNFMC | reverse complement strand
AGCTTGACTAAAGAAATTCACTTGAGTAGAATCCGGTTCTACTTTTGGGTAGACGGTAAAGTGTTCAGTAGCGTTGATGTTATGGCAAATGGGGCAACAGCGCTGTTTCCTTAAGCTACAGACGTCGCTGTAAACAACAAAACAGAACGGAGGTAAGAAATGTCAGAGTACGGCACACTGCAGGACCGCGTACGTTGCAAGTCACTGCTCAACAAGGTCATGTCGGCCGAGGAAACCATCCAGTTCTTCAAGCCGGGCATGAACCTGGGCTGGTCCGGCTTCACCCCTGCCGGTTACCCCAAGGCAGTGCCCATCGCGCTGGCAGACCACGTTGAGAAGAACAACCTGCAGGGCAAGTGGAAGTTCAACCTCTTCATCGGTGCCTCCGTCGGGGCCGAAACCGAAGACCGCTGGGCCACCCTCGACATGATCGATCGCCGCTGGCCGTACCAGACCGGCAAGAACATCGCCGCCGGCATCAACGAAGGCCGCATCAGGATGGGTGACAAGCACCTTTCCCTCTTTGCCCAGGACCTGGGCTACGGCTTCTACACCAAGGACAGTGAGTCCGGCAAGCTGGACCTCGCCATCATCGAAGTCTCCGCCATTACCGAGGACGGCGGCCTGGTTCCCACCACCTCCTGCGGCGTCATCCCCGAAATTCTCATGATCTGCGATCGGGTCATCATCGAGGTGAATACCGGCCAGCCCTCTTTCGAGGGGATGCACGACATCGTCGTCTGCAACCACCCGCCCAAGCGCCAGATTCTGGGCATCACCCATGCCGGCGAGCGGATCGGCACCACCTACGTGCCGTGCGACCCGAGCAAGATCATTGCCGTGGTCGAGTCCAAGTACCGTGACAAAGGGCGTGCCTTCTCCGAGCAGGATGACACTTCCGAGGCCATTGCCAACAACATCATCGACTTCTTCAGCCACGAAGTGAAGATGGGGCGTCTGCCCAAGAACCTCCTCCCGCTCCAGTCGGGCGTCGGCTCCATTGCCAACGCCGTCATCGGCGGGCTGGCAAAGGGCCCGTTCGCCAACCTGACCGTCTACACCGA
>NZ_JCAMRN010000129.1:0-1260 GCF_059620965.1 Geobacter sp. PheSNFMC | reverse complement strand
TCCCCGACCGGTTGCTCAGCATCGAAGGCAGCGGCGTCAGCATGGCCGACCACAGCCGCAGCAACGGTGGAAGACTCGGCGGCATCATCGCCCCAGAGATCGGGCGAGATCGCCAGCACGCACTCCTTGAGCGCACGGGCAAGCTCATGGGCCGGCTGGTTGAAGTCGAGGGAATCGTCGAACCACTTCTTCCCCCCCTGGGGCTTGAGGGGAGCGGTATGGACGAGAATGATGCGGGGTGCCTCGGTCCGGAGGAGCGTCTTGATGTGTCGGGCGACCGTTTCTCCCGAGATGCCGGAAATCTCGCTCTGGATGAACACGCCCGCGGGACGGTTGTCGAACACGTCCTTGAGCCCCTGGTCGAAATCCGGGGCGAGCTTCACCCTGCCTTTACAGTGGGAGCGAAGGGAAGCGAGCAGTTCACCTGTCCTGAAGTCGTCTGAAATAAAAAGAATGGTATTCATAATCGTTCCATGGATACCGGATACTCACATGAGGCGGAATTTAATGTCAATCTTTTTCCTGATGGTTCTGCCATCTCGCTTTGGATGCAAAATAAGGGCCATCCAATAAAAGAATCCTCGTAATGTCCACACACCTCATATCTGCCGGGAACAGGCGTTGAGTACAGCCGGTGTGCCAACGCGCGGGCTGCCCGGCACTTTTCGGCCAACCCGCGCGAAAACGCTGATGTCCCGACTGGTTGGTCCTTGGGGGAATTACGTGCAAAAACCAACCGATCGGGACATTGATGTGTCTAGGCTGTTTTGAAGAACACACTCCCCTTGGCTCCGCAGACTTCGCACTTTTCCGGAGCCTCGCGCTCCACCGTGTGGCCGCAGACGGGGCAGAGGTAGTAGTCGAATTCCTCCGCCGGCTGGCCGAGGGTGTCGAGGGCCTTCTGGTAAAGGGCGGCATGGACTTTTTCCACTGCATTGGCAAAGGTGAAGGAACGGCGGGCCTCGGTGGCTCCCTCCAGTTCCGCGTCGGCGATCATCTGGGGATACATGTTCTTGAACTCGTGGGTTTCGCCGGCTACGGCCTCCACCAGGTTCTCCCGGGTTCCGCCGATGGCGCCGAGGGCGCGCAGGTGGTTGTGGGCATGGATGGTTTCGGCTTCCGCAGCGGCACGGAAGAGCTTGGCCACCTGGGCGAACCCTTCCTTGTCCGCCTGCTTCGCAAAGGCGAGGTATTTGCGGTTCGCCTGGGACTCACCGGCGAATGCTTCCTTCAGATCAGCGATACTCTTGGGGGTCTCTG
>NZ_JCAMRN010000128.1:0-1762 GCF_059620965.1 Geobacter sp. PheSNFMC | reverse complement strand
GCAGTTGCTGACTTCATGGGTCGTTACAACCAGAAGTGGCTGGTCGAAAAACTCGGGTTCAGAAGCCCACGACAGGCCTTCGAGGAGTATCAACTCCAGATGGCTGCGTGACTCTTATCTTGTGTCCAGGGTACCGGGAGCGCTACAAACCACAGCTCGTTTTATGAGTGGCCCTGTCATATCAGCCATATAGCCATTATTCATGGCATTGATGAAATCAGTAGCTCCAGTGATCTTTTTGTCTAATAGCTTGTCCACATCAAATGGAAGCTTCAATTCGTCGGAATAACCTGCAATGAATACTTCCTCTCCCAGTTTAGGTGGAGCAGTTTGTACTCTAATATGTGGAAATTCTGTTGCTTTTGTCATTGGCGCTAAAATGGCCATATCGATCTGGACATCTTCTAGGAAGCCAGGCACCTTGATAGTGATGCAACACAGCCCTACTTTGTATTCAGTGACTGGATATGACGGGAATTTTGCGAAAATCTTCAACTCAGGGTCGTTGGCGTCTCTTTGCCGAATAGGATATCGTCCTGTTACAACGTGAGCAGCTGTCATTATTTCTCCAGTTGCTAAAAAACTGAACCCTGTCCCTTGACTTATCTTCTCTGCTCCCAAAAACACGGTAATGATGCAACACGCATTAGATATCTCATTATATAAATCGTATAGCAAACCTCGCACCTCCTCTGATCACCGGGCCGGGAGATCACCGGGCGGCATTTCGGCCCGGTGTATCTTCCTGGATACTATGTAAGGCCCCCCTTGGGCATACGGAATTTTGCCGTATGCTGGACTTTGGCGAAACCCACTCTCCAAAGGAGGCCTTACACATGAGATTCTACACGAAATCACACACACATTACTGCGGCATCGATCTTCATGCGAAGAAAATGTTCGTCTGCGTCCTAGATGCAGGGGGCGAAGTGCTGCTGCATCGGAATATTGCCAGCTCTCCGGAAGCCTTTCTGAAAACGGTAGCGCCTTTCCGTGATGACCTGGTGGTCGGCGTGGAATGCATGTTTGCCTGGTACTGGCTCGCTGACCTCTGCCGCAAGGAAGGTATCGAATTCGTTCTCGGTCATGCCCTGTACATGAAAGCTGTTCACGGCGGGAAGGCAAAGAATGACAAGATCGATTCCCACAAGATCGCGGTGCTTTTACGTGGCGGCTCGTTCCCTATCGCTTACGTCTACCCGCCGGAGATGCGCGCCACCCGCGATCTACTGCGCCGTCGAACCCATCTGGTGCGCAAGAGGGCCGAACTTTATGCTCACATTCACAATACGGCCATCCAATACAATCTGCCGGAAATCGGCGTCCATCTTGCTGTTGAAAGCAACCGGCAAGGTGTTGACAAGCATTTTCCCGATCTACAGGTGCGCAAGATCGTGCAAATCGATCTGGCAATGATCGATGCCTATGACGACGTGCTCAAAGCTCTGGAATGGGACATTGAGAAGACGGCCCACCGCCATAACTGGCACTCGCTTTTGCTGCTGCGCTCGATCCGTGGTGTCGGCGACATCCTGGCGCTGGTGATGCTTTACGAGATCCATGACATCAATCGGTTCGAGTCGGTCCAGGACTTCGCTTCCTACTGCCGCCTAGTAAAGTGCAGCCACGAATCGGCTGGCAAGAAAAAAGGGACCGGCGGCGCCAAGATCGGCAATGCTCATCTGAAGTGGGCATTCTCCGAGGCAGCCATACACTTCATCCAGTACAACCCGCCAGCCAAGAAACTGAAAGATAATCTGGC
>NZ_JCAMRN010000127.1:0-1518 GCF_059620965.1 Geobacter sp. PheSNFMC | reverse complement strand
CGTTGTTGTCGCCGTTCTTGCGCATCCCTTCCCGGAGCAGGGCGCCCAGGTTGGATGTGGCTTCACCGCGGTCCTGCATGTACGACTCCAGCTCGGCCTTTTCGGCGGCGGCCTGGAGAGCCTTGACAGAGAGGGCGATCTTCTTCTCCACGTCGTCGACGCTCAGGACAACCGCTTCCAACTCGTCGCCCACGGAGGCGAAGTCCTTGGGCGAGGCGACCTTCTCGCGGGAAAGCTCGGAGACGTGCACCAGCCCTTCGATCCCCTCCTCGATCTCAAGGAAGACGCCGAAGTCGGTCACGGAGGTCACCTTGCCCCGCACGCGGGTGCCGGGACGGTAGGTGGCGGGGATCACGCTCCAGGGATCGGGGGTGAGCTGCTTGATCCCCAGGGAGAGGCGCTCGTTCTCGGCATCCACGTTGAGGACCACGGCCTGGACGGTCTGCCCCTTGGCAAAGACCTCGCCGGGGTGCTTGATCCGCTTGGTCCAGGAGATGTCGGAGACGTGCACGAGGCCGTCGATTCCCTCTTCCACGCCGATGAAGACGCCGAAATCGGTGATGCTCTTGATCTGCCCCTCCAGCTTGGTGCCCACGGGGTATCTCTCATCCAACTGGGTCCAGGGGTTGGCCTGGGCCTGCTTGAGGCCAAGGGAGATGCGGCGGTTGCCCGTGTCGATGCCGAGCACCACGGTCACCACCTCGTCGCCCACGGTGAGGAGGTCGGACGGATGGCGGAGCCGCTTGGTCCACGACATCTCGGAGACGTGCACCAGCCCTTCGATCCCTTCGTCGAGGGCCACGAATGCGCCGTAATCGGTCATGCTGACCACGCGGCCGCTGACCCGGTCGCCCACCTGGAACTTCTGCTCCACCGCGAGCCAGGGATCGGGAGTGATCTGCTTGAGGCCCAGGGATATCTTGCCCTTTTCCTGGTCGTACTTGAGGACCTTTACGCTGAGCTTGTCGCCCGGCTTGAGCATCTCGGAGGGGTGGCCCAGCCGGCCCCACGACATGTCGGTCACGTGCAGAAGGCCGTCGACGCCGCCGATATCGACGAATGCGCCGTAATCGGTGATGTTCTTGACCACGCCTTCGCGAATCTGGCCCTCGGCCAGGTTGGCGAGGGTCTCGGTGCGGACGCCGGCCCGCTCCTCTTCCAGCAGGACGCGACGGGACAGAACGATGTTGCCCCGCTTCTTGTTGAGCTTGAGCACCTTGAAGCGGTCAGTCACGCCGATGTACTTGTCCAGATTGCCGCCGGGGCGGAGGTCAACCTGGGAGGCCGGCAGGAACGCCTGGACGCCGATGTCGACGGTGAGGCCCCCCTTGACCTTGCCGGTGATCTTGCCCTCGACGATGCCGCCTTCGCCGCCGGCGGCGTCGATGGCATCCCAGGCGGAAAGGCGGTCGGCCTTGCGCTTGGAAAGGACCGCGTACCCCTTCTGGTTCTCTTTGCGCTCGAACAGGGCCTTTACTTCGTCGCCCACCTGGACGGTCAGGTTGCCGGCCTCGTCGA
>NZ_JCAMRN010000126.1:0-1562 GCF_059620965.1 Geobacter sp. PheSNFMC | reverse complement strand
GAGCTTGCCCGTGCGCTCAAGGAGTGCGTGCTGGCGATCTCGCCCGATCTCTGGGGCGATGATGCCGCCGAGTCTTCCACCGTTGCTGCGGCTGTGGTCGGCCATGCTGACGCCGCTGCCTTCGATGCTGAGCAACCGGTCGGGGAAGAGGCTGCGGAGGGACCCGGCGCTTCGGGGGATGCTGCCCCGGAATTCGAGTTCAACAGTTGGGATGTGCCCGCACTGTTGACAGAGATGCCCGCTCCTGCCGGAGGGACCGGCTCCTCTCCGGGAGGCGGCGTGGCTCCGGTGGAGGAGCCGGCGCCCGTTCCCGTGGCTGCCGCACCCGGCGTTGCCGAAGTCGTGCCCGTTGCCGTGGACGTCAGTGCACCCGCTACGGCTGCCCAGGCCAAACCTGCTCCGGCGGCGGAGCCGGCCCCCATGTACCCACGGCCCGCGCCTTCTGTGGCGGATTTCAGCGCCCTGTCCGCAGCCGCGAAGCAGAAGCCGCGGTCAATGGTTTCTCCCCGTGCGGCAGCCGGGCCCTCGCCCGCCACGGCCGCACGGAGATCCCTCTGGTTGCCCCTGCTCGCGGTTCTGCTGGTGATGGCGACTGCGGCGGCAGCCTATGTCCTGCTTCATCAGGGAAAACCGTCCCAACCCGCGGCCGCTGTTGCGCCGTCCGCTCTTCCGGCCGATGCGCCGGCGTCGACTGCCGGCCCGGCCCCGGCGCGGCCCGCTCCAGCGGCGCAACTCCCCCCGTTCATTCCCGCCGGGGAGCGCGACGAGGCGTTTTCCCGCGCCAATCCCGGCTGGGAACGCTATTTGGGCAAGGGCATGGAGTTCAGGCTCTACCGGGAGTCGGGCGCGGTAAAGGCCGTCCAGGTCATCGCGGCAGGGAGGGAGGGCATTGCCGAGTCCTACGTGGCCACGGTCCTGCGTGAGCTGACGGGCAGCGAGGACCGCACCGGCCCTGTGCGCCGGAACAAGGACGGCTACCTGGTCGAGAGCGCCAGGACCTCGGGCAATGGCGAGATTGTCGTGTATCGGGACAAGGGCGGCACGATTCGGGGCATCGTCCTCTCGCTCTCCTGATGCCAGGGACCGGACCGCGGACGAAACATGATGGTTTCATGACGCGGGATATTCATGTAGTGACGGGAGAAGGAATGTCATCATTGGCACCCAGGTTGTGGGTCGGCACCGTGTTCGCAGCCGTGGCGCTTGCCGGCATGTCAGGGGGGGCACATGCCCTTGACCGCCGGTTCGAGCTCTCGCCCAGCCTGCTTTCCCAGGGGGGCGAGGCACCCGCGGCCCCCCGCAGCGAAGGGCGTTCCGTCCGCAAGAGCGAACGGGCCCCGGCAGGCCTCACCGACTATACGGTCCGTCCGGGCGACCACATCTTCAAGATCCTCATGAGGGAATACGGGCTTTCCAACCGGGAGGCCGAGGCGCTCATCCCCGAGGTCCGCCGGATCAACGGCATCGCCGACATCCGCCGGCTGCGGGTGGGCCAGACCATTCGCCTCCCCCTGGGCGCTGCCGCCGGCAACGACGACCGGGGCCGCAGCCGCCCCATTGCC
>NZ_JCAMRN010000125.1:0-2169 GCF_059620965.1 Geobacter sp. PheSNFMC | reverse complement strand
GAACTGGTGCAGGAGATCAGCGCCGCGTGCAAAGAGCAGGACACGGGCGCTGAGCAGATCAACAAAGCGATCCAGCAACTTGACCAGGTGATCCAGCAGAACGCCAGCGCCAGCGAAGAGATGGCCTCCACCAGCGAAGAACTGGCCAGCCAGGCCGAACAACTGCAGGCAACAATCGCCTTCTTCAAGACCGGCGAACAAGGGGGTCTGGTGCGCAAGTCCGCAGTCGTGCGCCAGTTCGCGGCCAAGAAAAAGGCAGCCACTCCCCATCTGGGCCAGGGTTCCTCCAACGGCTACCACCACGCCAACGGCTATCACGGAGAATCCAAGAAAGTCGCAGCAGGCGGCGGGGTGGATCTGAACCTGGACACCGATCACCTGGACGACCAGTTCGAGAAATTCTAGGAGAGAGCGATGGCACACGCAGACGCAACAGAAACGCAGCAGTACCTGACCTTCACCCTTGCCGGGGAAGTATTTGCGGTGGACGTGGCCAAGGTCCGGGAGATACTGGAATGGAGCAGCATCACCAAAGTTCCGCAGACTCCCGGATTCATGCGCGGTGTGATCAACCTGCGGGGCAGCGTGGTTCCGGTAATCGACTTGCGGCAGAAGTTCGGGATGCCCGAAACCGAGCGCAGCATCGACACGTGCATCATCGTAGTCGAGGTGGAGACGGCAATGGAGACGCTGGTACTGGGAATGCTTGCCGACTCGGTGCAGGAGGTGTTCGAGCTGGAGAGAGGAAACATCGAGCCTGCGCCCCGGATCGGGACAAAGCTTGACACCTCGTTCCTGAAGGGCATGGGGAAACGCGGCGATATGTTCCTGATCATTCTGGACATGGACCGGGTGTTCGGAGAGGACGATCTGGCCGGGCTGGCCGCGGCAGGGGAGGCGGCTGCGTAACAGAGATAATCAAGAGCAGGAATGACCCAACGGCGCTCCGGAAGAACGGAGCGCCGTTTTTTTGTCTGATAGCCGGCTGATAGTTGTTTGATTGAATCATGTTTTATGGTCCGAGAATCTATTTATTGAAGTCTATTTGCAATGTAAAGATTTAATAATTAAAGGGTTAAGGGTATACGACCGGTTATATCAGGAATTTCCTGATGCGCCGGGTAGTGGTTGTCCCGATAGATATAATGGTAGTGGAAAATAATTGGTTGTCTTTAAGGTGGTAACGGCGCGAAAACGATAGGATAGACACTGTATTGGGCGAATCTGGGGCTTGCAGGAAAATGATCTGACATGTGCTGTGGTTAATCTTTGCAGGTTGACATCGGTGGCAGCGAAGCCTGTTGTTTCACTTACCCAAGGAGGATGCTATGCGTATCGGTGATCTCAAAATTGGCGTACGGCTTGGTATTGGATTTGGTGTCCTGCTCGTGCTGCTGGGTGTAGTTACCGTGGTCGGCATTAACGGCATGAAGGAGATTAACGCAAAGCTCGATCGAATCCTCAAGGTCAACTATGGAAAAATCAAGAATGCCAACGAAGTTTCAATGGTAGTTGGCAATTTAATGGGCAAGATCAGTGAAATAATGCTCAAGGACATGAGCGAGCGGCCTGCAATCAAGCAGGAAATTGAAAAATTGCGGAGCGATTACCGCTCTGCCCTGGAGAGGCTTGAACAACTGGAGCAGACGGATCAGGGCAAGCAATTGATCGCCGACGCCAAGGCCACCATAGATAATGCCAAAAAGGCCAATAACGACATCATCGAACTGAGTCTTACCGGAAAAACTGATCAGGCCCTGGATGTTTATAACAAGGAAGGTGCCCCCTTGTCGCAAAAGATCGTGGCGGCATTCAAGAATATCGTGAAGTACCAAGAAGGTCGGATGGAGACACGTTACGCAGAGGCACTGAAAGCCTATGGTACCTCCCGGTCCGTTGCGCTCGGTGTCGCTTTCTGCGCGTCGCTCATCGGCATTCTCATCAGCCTGTTTGCAACCAGAAGCATAACGCGTCCCCTTGCCACGGCCGTGTCGGTATCCAATGAACTGGCAGAGGGGAACCTGACCGTAACGATCGAGGCAACGAGCAAGGACGAAACGGGCCAACTGCTGGCGGCCATGCACAACATGGTCGAGAAGCTGAAAGGAGTGGTAGCTGACGTGAAGAGCGCAGCGGACAACGTGGCCGCCGGCAGCCAGGAGCTCTCCT
>NZ_JCAMRN010000124.1:0-1772 GCF_059620965.1 Geobacter sp. PheSNFMC | reverse complement strand
ACATGGAGTAACGGGTGATCGCTTCTTCGAGAAGCTTTACTTTGGAGGGAAAATGGCGGAACAGCGTCACCTCCGCGATGCCCGCCTGACGGGCGATCTCGCGGGTCGTGGCGCCCAGGTACCCCCTGGTCGAAAACAGACCAAGGGCCGTTTCGAGGATCCGCTCATGGGTCGCGGTAAACGGATCGAATGGACCTTCACCTTTGGCAACCGAGCACGGCAAGGCAACCTCCTTGTCCGTCGTCCCATCTGTGGGACCTGCGCACAACCTTCACTCATGGAAGGCCGCGTCTCCATAATGCACTAAACACTCGGAAGAGGGGGAAGCTAGCAAGGCTCCTGCGGCTGGAAGCCGGAACAGGCGGTAAAGGCAGTCAGCCGGAGCAACTCATGAGCTAATGGGAATGAGTTTAAAGCGGGTTGCCATTTTGTCAAATTTTCACAGTAAATTAGTCTAAAAAAACTGCATGAGAATACGGTAATGAGAAAAACGGCCGATAACTGTTCTCAGTCGGACAGTTTCTTATCCAATGTGCTCATCCTGATATATCGAGGGGAAAGTCGATGCAGCCCAGATCAGCCGTTTGCTGTAGGCGCGGTTGTGGCCACATAAGAAAAGGCCCCGGCAGTACGTCGCCGGGGCCTTCCTGTGCTACCGCTACAATGCTATCCCTGCCTTCCGATCAATAGCGCTCGGAGGCAGTGCCAGCAGTACCCGCGCTGTTAATGAGGAAAGCAATAGCGTCGTTTTTGTACGTTGCTACCGCTCCATCAAGAGCATTGAGTGTTGCCGAGACACTGTAGTTCAGAATGCCGTCGTCGAGCTTGTCGATCGAATCGTATACAAGCCGTCTTACATAGTAGCGGTTGTGGGCAACGGCGCCCGGATCGTGAGCCAGCAGGTTGTAGTTGAAGGCGGTGCCCATGGCATCTTTCCATTCGGCAACCCCGAACACGCCGGCCCAGTTGGTGAAGGCGCCGCCGGAACCGCCGGCTCCCTGATAGAAGTACGGATGGGCATTGAAGAAGTACATTCCCCGATTGTCCAACTGAGCTCTCAGGGCTTCGAGGGCTGCATCGGAGCGAGTCTTCCAGGTGGCCTCGAACCATGCGGACTTGGCATTGCTGCCGGCGCCGCGGCTGGTGTGGCAGGTTACGCAAAGCGGATTGAGCGCGACGTCGCCAGCCGCATACTCACTGAACGGGCTGTAGGTGTGAGAAGTCTTTGCGCCAAGCTTCTCACTGCCCAGGTGGCAGGCCGCACAAGGACCACTGGTGCTGAGTCCGTTCTGGGCGATATAGGCATCCGCGGCTGCGTTACCGGTTGCGGAAACGCCGAGCTTATCGTGCACAAAGCCTTTGGGGGTTGAATCATAATCCCTGTTCCCAAAGGTGTAGCCGGTTTTGCCGAACACTGTGCCGCCGGCTGCCAGGTAGTGGGAGTTGATGAAGCCGCGGACGCCGTCGGCATCCTGGTCGTTCTTGATGACGTCGCCGACTTCGCGGCCGAGGTGGCAGGTCATGCAGGTATTTGATTTGCCGATGTTCGGGTAGGCAACCACCGTTGCCGGGTCGCCAGGAGTACCCGGGGAATAGGTCTCGGTGATGGCACCCGGGTTACGCAGTTCGCCGGTGCCGGCGTTGGTGTGGCAGCCCCAGCAGTAGAGCAGCTCGTTCTGCTTGGAGCCGTTGGTGGCGTTCCAGCCCTGCAGGTGCGAGAAGTTGTTGCCGGAGCCGTCCGCTTTGTAGGTGGCCGGATCGCTCATGAAGTT
>NZ_JCAMRN010000123.1:0-1943 GCF_059620965.1 Geobacter sp. PheSNFMC | reverse complement strand
AGCTGGCGGAGCTCTACTACAAGGTCCAGGTGAACGAGCAGATCGGCATCGCGCCTGTGGTTCAGTACCTGATCGATCCCCTGGGGGACAGCAGCAGGGATGACGTGGTGGCCCTGGGTCTGCGCTCGCTGATCAGTTTCTAGACGGTATATTCTGCAACGCTGGCAGGGGGCAGCGAATCACGTCCCTAGCGGGGTGTTCACGACAGGAGTTCCCATGATGCCCCTGGGACAAGGCCCTGACGGCGTTTCTGCTACCCTTCGTGCCGTGCGTGGGGGGCATCGCCATGCGCCAGGAGTTCGGCTCCTGAAAATGGTTCGGTTCTGGCCCGGGGGCGTTTACCGTCTACCAGGGGAGCGTGCCCCTGGGACTGGGAGGTTGAGTCATGGGCACTGCAGGGGGGGTGAGTCAGGCTGCTGCGGCAAGAAGTAGAAAGGATCCCGCAACATCGTAACTCGCGCAGCCTCAATCCCGCCTCTCCGCCGTACTCCGGACAAACCGGCCGCGTGCCGCCCCCGGCGGAGGAATAGGGGGTGGACAGGCGCCCGGTTGACGTGTACGGTTGATGGTACTCACGAACGTCGATCCAGGGGGTGCCTCTGCCATGGACTATTGCGCCGATCTCCACATCCATTCGCCCTTTTCCCGGGCAACGAGCAAGGAGTGCGACCTTGCAGGGCTTGCCGGGTGGGCCCGGGTGAAGGGGATCCAGGTGGTGGGCACGGGGGACTTCACCCATCCGGGGTGGTTCGCCCGGCTGCGGGAGGTGCTGGAGCCGGCCGAGCCGGGCTTCTTCCGGCTGCGGGACGAGAATGTCCCCGCGCCCCTGGCCGGGCTCGCTCCCTCCTCGGCACCGGTCCGCTTCATGCTCACCGCCGAGATCAGTTGCATCTACAAGCGGCACGGCGTGGTGCGCAAGGTTCACAACCTCCTCTACGTCCCTGACTTTGCAGCGGCTGAACGGATCAACGCGCGGCTGGCCGGCATCGGCAACATCGAGTCCGATGGCCGCCCCATCCTCGGCCTCGACTCCCGGAACCTGCTGGAAATCCTGCTGGAGGCCACGTCGGACGGATTCCTGGTGCCGGCCCACATCTGGACCCCCTGGTTTTCACTGTTCGGCTCCAAGTCCGGTTTCGATACCGTGGAAGAGTGCTTCGGCGACCTCACCCCCCACGTGTTTGCCCTGGAGACCGGACTTTCCTCCGATCCGGACATGAACCGGCTGATTTCCGCCCTGGACCGGTTCTCCCTCATCTCCAATTCTGACTGCCACTCCCCGTCCCGGCTCGGGCGCGAGGCCAATCTCTTCAGCACCGGCTTTGACTTCTTTTCACTGCGCGACGCCCTGAAGGGCAACAGCCGCGAAACCTTCAGCGGCACTGTGGAGTTCTTTCCCGAGGAGGGGAAGTACCACATGGACGGTCACCGGGACTGCGGCATCCGCTTCGAACCCGACGAGACGCGCCGGCACGGGGGCCGCTGCCCCGTGTGCGGCCGCCCCCTCACCGTGGGGGTGCTCCACCGGGTGCTGGAACTGGCTGACCGGGACACGCCGCTCTATCCCGCCGACGCCCCGGCGTTCTTCAGTCTGGTGCCGCTGGCAGAGGTGGTGGGGGAGATCCTCGGGGTGGGACCGGCCTCCAAACAGGTCATGAGCAACTATGTCCGGCTTATCGACCGGTTCGGTTCGGAGCTGAACATCCTTCTCCGGGCCGATTCCGCTGAGATCGCTGCCGCATCGCCGGTCCTGGCGGAGGCGATCGTCCGGATGAGAGAGGGGCGGGTCATCCGCCAGGGGGGCTTCGACGGCGAGTACGGAACCATCAAGGTCTTCGAGGAGGGTGAAGTGGCCCGGCTGTCAGGACAGGGGGGACTCTTCAGCGACGGGGAGTCCCCCCGGCGGGGGCGCCCCAAAGCGACCGGCCGGCCTCCGGCAGCCG
>NZ_JCAMRN010000122.1:0-2016 GCF_059620965.1 Geobacter sp. PheSNFMC | reverse complement strand
GGCGCTATGCCCCCCTGGAGATCGGCGAGGCGCGGGATGAGAAAGGTGCCGCGGCCGAGGCCATGCGCGCCCGGGAGTGCGAACGGCTCGACAAGCTCGTTCCCCGCACCTCCCGCCTGATCCTCCTGGATGAGCGGGGCGATCAGCTCACTTCGCCGGAATTCGCCGCCTACATCTCCCGCTGCCGGGACACGGCGGTACCCGAGCTGGCCTTCGCCATCGGCGGGGCCTATGGCTTCACCGACGGGTTCAGGCGCCGGGCCGACCGGGTCATCGCCCTGTCGCGGATGACCTTTACCCACCAGATGGTCCGGGTGGTGCTGCTGGAGCAGATCTACCGGGCCTTCACCATCATCGGCAACGAACCCTATCATCACTAATCCTGTCACGGAGGAGCAATGCCCAGACCGCTCGTGCTCATGATCCTCGATGGGTGGGGGATCAATCCCGACCCTTCCAATAATGCCGTAGCCATCGGCCGGACCCCGGTCATGGACCGCCTCATGGCCGAGTATCCCTCGGTGGAAATGGAGACCTCGGGCATGGCCGTGGGGCTTCCCGACGGCCAAATGGGGAACTCGGAAGTGGGCCATCTGAACATCGGCGCCGGCCGCGTGGTCTACCAGGACCTGACTCGCATCACCAAGGCGATCGGCGACGGCGACTTCTTCACCAATCCTGTGCTCCTGGACTGCATGGCCCGCGTCAGGGCCGCCGGCGGCAGACTGCACCTGGGCGGGCTCCTCTCCGACGGGGGGGTCCACTCCCATAACACGCACCTCTATGCCCTCATCGAGCTGGCCCGGCACCAGGGGGTGAAGGAGGTGTTCGTTCATGCCTTCCTGGACGGCCGCGACACCCCGCCCAGCAGCGGTGCGGGCTACCTGGCCGAGCTGGAGGCGGAGATCGGCCGGATCGGCTTCGGTAGGGTCGCCACGGTCATGGGGCGCTACTGGGCCATGGACCGGGATAATCGCTGGGAGCGGGTGGAGCGGGCCTACAACGCCATTGTCAAGGGTGAGGGGGCGCATCGTCCGGACTCGGCTGCGGCCATCGAGGCGAGCTACGGCGCCGGTGTCACGGACGAGTTCATGGACCCTGCCGTCATCGCCCCTAACGGCAAGCCCGTGGGGCTTCTCGCCGACGGGGACGGCTTCATCTGCTTCAACTTCCGCGCTGACCGGGCTCGGGAGATCACCCGGTCACTCACGGACCCCGCCTTCGCCGGTTTCGAACGTTCACCGTGGCCCCGCCTCGCCTCCTATGTCTGCCTCACCGAGTACGATGCCACCTTTCCACTCCCCGTGGCCTACCCCCCCGAAAGCCTCGCCAACATCCTGGGCCAGGTGGTGAGCCGGGCCGGGCTACGGCAACTGCGGATCGCCGAAACCGAGAAGTATGCCCATGTCACGTTCTTCTTCAACGGCGGCGTGGAAGAGCCGTTTCCCGGCGAGGAGCGGATCCTGATCCCCTCTCCCAAGGAGGTGGCCACCTACGACCAGAAGCCGGAAATGAGCGCCCCGCTCGTGACCGACGCGCTGCTGAAGCGGATCAACGAGGAAGTGGACGATGTGGTGGTGGTCAATTTCGCCAATGCCGACATGGTAGGGCACACTGGTATCCTCGATGCCGCGGTGCGCGCCATCGAGACGGTTGACGAGTGCGTGGGCCGCGTGGCGGCAACGGTGCTGGAGAAGGGGGGTGCGCTGATCGTAACTGCCGACCACGGCAACGCCGAGATGATGGTGGACGAGAACGGCGGCCCCCACACCGCCCATACCAACGAACGGGTACCGCTCATCCTGGTGGACGACTCCCGGAAGGGGGCGCGGCTGCGGCCCGGTACCCTGGCCGACATTGCGCCGACCATGCTTGAGTTGCTGGGGATTCCGCAGCCGCCGGAGATGACGGGGAAAAGCCTGCTGGCCGCTGCCGAGTGACGGCTGCGACGGTATTTTGACTTTCATTCAGGTCAGAGACGACAAAAAAGGGCGCTGCCGGCATTGCCGGCAGCGC
>NZ_JCAMRN010000121.1:0-2032 GCF_059620965.1 Geobacter sp. PheSNFMC | reverse complement strand
ACGCAACATGAACGGCAGAACGCCGTACACCGCCTTCATAGAAGGCTTGCCAAAGGACGAAGAATCGGATACTGAGAACTCGAATCTGGCAGCGTAAATCTGAAACCCATTCAAGGACGGACTGTCAGGTGATTACTGTCTCTGTACATTCAGTCGGAGCATGAAATGCTTTCAACTCATCCTTGTAGGGCAAAATGGGGTCATACAACTTACTGTATGCCTGACCAATCGCACCGGAGAATAAAGACATGCTTGGTTGATTTGTGCCACTATGAACTACATGACTAACTGCTATTCCTGGGTATGGTTCTATATAAACTATCCTCTTGATTCCTAATTGATATGCTTTTTTCGAACACAATTCGCAAGGGGAAGCAGTTGTATAAAGTGTGCCACCCTTAACCCCTTGTCCGCCATGCTTTACAATTTGTAAAAAAGCATTTTCTTCAGCGTGTAATGCTCTAGTATGGACTTGATTTTTGTCTTTTTTTATTTCGTTATGAAATCCTTTAAAACAGAAGGCCAATCCACGACCTTTAAGCATTTCCCTTGATTTAAATGTTTCAAGTTTGATCTGAACTTTTTCTCTAAATTGACAATCCAATTTTTCATAATCGCTGTAAGATTTGAGATCTGTTCCTGAGTTTAAATGGTCAAGATTTCTAAGTAAACATTGCGTCTGACCTTCTGGTACGTCGTTCCAACCAATAGATACAATTGCGCCATGTTGATTCGTGACAACTGCTCCAACCTGCCTAGAGATACAGCCTGAGTTTAATTTTGCGGTATAGGCAATCTGCATCAGTTTCTCATCACGCTCAGGGGTAATCAAGCCAGGGTGTTGAATCAATGAAACGTAGGCAATTAGTCGACCTTTTAGTTCATTAAAGTTACCCGTTCCATGTTTGCCGGCATTATTGATATGAATATCAGCTTTCTCTATGCACGCACTTATATTCTGTGAGACAAAAATATCTCTACTCTCCAAAGGTGAACCATCTGGATTTTCTTTCTTGTCCTGATCTTCTATTTGAGTCTTATTTAAATTTAATTCTTTAAATAGTCTATCGTGTCTGTCTTCTTCTGGAGATTTTATGGCCATTAAATAAAATGCAGAATACCTTTCTTTGAAAAACATCGATTCAAAAGGATTTCTAAAAGCATCTATTACGAAGTAATTTTTCTTGTTGTTACGTTTGTTATAAAGTTTAAATATCTTTATGATTATGTTAATTCTGTTGGCTAAACTGTAAATATTTACTGAATCAAAAGTGTCATTGATGGCACAGCCAGACTTTCTTATATTGTCTCCAAAAAGTTGGAACGCCTTTGAGAACTCTCTATAGCTCTCAGCAGACAGTCCCTTTTTAATTGTTGTAGTGAACGGTGGAAGTGTATTGGTTAGATAGTTGTA
The DNA here is from genome assembly GCF_059620965.1 of Geobacter sp. PheSNFMC. Taxonomy (NCBI): domain Bacteria; kingdom Pseudomonadati; phylum Thermodesulfobacteriota; class Desulfuromonadia; order Geobacterales; family Geobacteraceae; genus Geobacter; species Geobacter sp. PheSNFMC. The sequence continues at coordinate 618 of NZ_JCAMRN010000121.1, read as the reverse complement.
AACATATTCTGCATGTTCTGTTGTTATTTCTTGTTTTTCTGCACGTTTAGCTAATATTTCTATAAACTTATTGTTTAGCTCTCTTTTGTCGTCATAATCAGGTTTAAGGAAGTTTATATCCAAGCCACCAGGTATTGCCGCATTGATATATTCAACTAAATCATTGAAACTATTATTCAAAACAAAAGTTGTTATCACATCTCGCACACATATTTTTGTAAATGCTGACCAATTGCTTTTATAAAACCTCGATATTATATATTTTTTTCTTAGATCATCTCTTCCGTCTTCGCCAATATTGATCTCTGGCAATACAATTTCATCCACTTTTTTTGTTAATATGTCAGCTGCTGTAGTGCAACCACTCCCGATTTTTCCAGTTAACCCAATTAGTATATAATCATTTCTATGCTGATAGACCTTCTCCACTAAACCATTCATATCACCTCCAAGATTGTAAGTTTGTAGCTAGTGTAGCGCTCCCGGTACCCTGGACACAAGATAAGAGTCACGCAGCCATCTGGAGTTGATACTCCTCGAAGGCCTGTCGTGGGCTTCTGAACCCGAGTTTTTCGACCAGCCACTTCTGGTTGTAACGACCCATGAAGTCAGCAACTG
>NZ_JCAMRN010000120.1:0-1986 GCF_059620965.1 Geobacter sp. PheSNFMC | reverse complement strand
ATGTCTTCGCCATGGGCGGGCGGCCGGTCACGGCCATGAACCTCGTCTTCGTCCCGGCGTGCGCGCTGCCGGGGTCGGTCCTTTCCGCCATTCTGGCCGGCGGGCACGACGCCCTGCGCGAGGCGGGGGCCTGTCTCGTGGGCGGCCATACGGTGGAGGACGACGAGCTCAAGTACGGCCTGGCCGTGACCGGACTCATCAGTCCGTCGCGCGTGGTGCGCAATGCCACTGCACGTGCCGGGGACCGGCTGGTGCTCACCAAGCCGCTCGGCACCGGCATCGTCTCGACGGCGATCAAGGCCGACATGGCACCGGCTGCGCTCACGGCCGAAGCCGTCCGCTGGATGACCACGCTGAACGCCGAAGCCGCGGGACTCATGCTCGAGAGCGGGGCCTCCGCCTGTACCGACGTGACCGGTTTCGGCCTGGTCGGACACGCCTGCGAGATGGCTCGGGGGGCAGGGGTGACCCTGCGTCTTCACCTGGAACAGGTGCCGGTGCTGGACGGCGTCATGGGCCTGGTGGCCGACGGGCTCGTGCCGGCCGGCTGCTATCGCAACAGGGATCACTATGCACCCTTTGTCGGCGCGCCCCGCAGCGACGACGACCGGCTTCTTCCCCTCTTCGATCCCCAGACATCGGGGGGGCTTCTCCTGTCCCTGTCTCCGTCCTCCGCCGGCCGGTTCCTCGCTGCGGCCGGCGACCGGGGGCTGTTTGCCCTGGAGGTGGGGGAGGTCCTCCCCGCCGGGGAGTGCGCCGTTGACATCGTCTGACTCCAACGTTGATCCAGGCCTCGGCATTGCCGTTGACCTGGGCACCACCACCCTTGCCGCTTCGCTGGTCGATCTGTCCTCCGGAGAAAGGCTGGCGTCCGCCGGGTCCCTGAACCCCCAGCGGGAATTCGGCGCCGACGTGGTCTCGCGGCTCGATGCCGCCTGTCGTTCCGGTGAGTCGCTGCAACGCATGGCCGCGTTGGTCAGGGAGGAGTTGTACCGCCTCGCGGTCCGTCTGCTCGACAGCGCCGGCGAGGCACGGGATCGCCTGCGTATGGTGGCCGTGGCCGGCAACCCTGCCATGGAACACCTCCTGCTCGGGCTCCCCGTGGTCCGGTTGGCATACCCCCCCTACCGTCCGCTGTTCTCGACCTCCACGAATATTCCCGCGACAGACCTGGGGTGGGACCTGTCCGGCCGGGTCGCGCTCTTCCCGCTGCCGGGCGGCTTTGTGGGCGGCGACACGGTAGCCTTCCTGTTCGGTGTTCCCGATGTGTGTGCCCCGTGCCCTGCTCCCCGTCTGTTTCTGGACATGGGAACCAATGGCGAGATGGTTCTCCAGTGCGGTGATGTGCTGCTGGGCACATCGGCCGCCGCCGGTCCCGCCTTCGAGGGGGGAGGGCTCGCCTGCGGCATGGCTGCCCTGCCGGGGGCCGTGAACGGCATCGTCCGGGATGGAGACCGCGTGCGCGTCACGACGATCGGAGGCGGCCAGCCCCTCGGTGTCTGCGGTTCTGCGGTGCTGGACACGGTTGCGCTCCTGCTGGAAGAGGGGCTTCTGGACTCCACCGGCCGCCTTCTGCCGCCGGAAGAGATCGCGTCACCCGTCGGCGCCCGCATGGGAACGGTGGGCGGGGAGCCCGCGTTCATCCTTCATCGGGATGCGGCGCGGACCATCTATCTCTCCCAGGAGGATATCCGCCAGGTGCAGCTCGCCAAGGGGGCAATCCGCGCCGGCATGGAGGTCCTGTGCGAACGGGCCCACATCCGGTGTGAGGATATTGAAGAGGTTGTCCTGACCGGCTCTTTCGGCGCGGTTCTCTCACCCCGGAGCCTAAAATTCATTGGAATTTTCACGGAAAAGATGGTACAAACGACCCGTTTCGTCCGGGAGGGTGCCCTGGCCGGTGTCGAAAAGGCACTGACCGCCCCGGAGGGGTTCGAGGCCGTTGATCGACTGGCCCGGGCGCTCCGGGTGATTCCCCTCTCGGGT
>NZ_JCAMRN010000119.1:0-2049 GCF_059620965.1 Geobacter sp. PheSNFMC | reverse complement strand
ACCAGGTCCGTTGCCGTTGCCCCGGGAGGCAGCCTTCCCGCGAGCCGAAACCCCACCACCCGGGGGATCAGCATGGAGCAGGGCTGGCCCAGGAGCGCCGCTTCCGCCTCGATTCCCCCCACCCCCCACCCCACGACTCCCAGGCCGTTGACCATGGTGGTGTGGGAATCGGTGCCGACGATGGTGTCGGGATATATCCATTTCCTGCCGTTCTGTTCGGCCACCATGGCAATTTGGGCGAGGTATTCGAGATTTACCTGGTGACAGATGCCGGTATCGGGCGGGACCACCCGAAAATTGCGGAACGCCCTCTGTCCCCAGCGGAGAAACTGGTAGCGCTCGCGGTTGCGCCGGAATTCGAGATCGGCATTCGTCTCGGGGGCCGAGAGGGTGCCGTACCGGTCCACCTGCACCGAATGGTCGATGATGAGGTCGGCCGGCTGCAAGGGGTTGATCCGGGCAGGATCGCCGCCCAGCCGCCTCAGGGCCGAGCGCATGGCGGCAAGGTCGGCGATTGCCGGCACGCCGGTAAAGTCCTGGAGCAGAACCCGGGCCGGCATGAACTGGATTTCACGGTCCGGGAGAGTCCGGGGATGCCAGTGGCCGAGCGCCACGATATCGTCGCGTTTGACCGCAACACCGTCCTCGCGGCGCAAAAGGTTTTCCAGAAGAATCCTGATCGAGTAGGGAAGGCGCGAAATGTCCGCACGGAACGACTCGGCGAACTTCGGCAGGGAGTGGTAGTTGTAGCGGGATCGGCCGACGGCCAGGGTCGCTCGGCTTCCGAAACTGTCGGGGCTGTTTCGTGGCATGCTCTCACCTCACACCGTCTTGTGCTGAATATCTGAGCGATTACAGTCTGTGCGATTGTTCTGCCAGCATTTCGGCCATGGTCACGAGCCGGTGATGCTCATCCTTCCCGATCGATTCTTCTACCAGGTCGAACTTGTGCAGTAATTCCCGCTGCTCCTCCCCATTGAGAATCTTGTCGGTCATGGGAAACAGCAGATAGTTTTCCTTCCAGATGTGGTTGGGATAGAGGTTCACCAGTCCTTGCAGGCTTGCGCGCAAGGGGCCGGTCGCCTCGGCGTTCCCCTTCCCGTAAGCTTCTGCGGCTTCAGCCAACTCCATAACAAGCTTTCTGCCGCTCTGATGCTCATGGATGAGGATCCCCAGGGGGCAGCCGGTCACCGGCACCCCCTTTGCCTCAAGGAGAGGAAAGAGGTGATGCTCTTCCTTGCCGTGATGGCACGTATCAGCGAACATCCGCATGAACTCCACCAGGTCCCGGAGGATGCCGCAGTCCGGTCTTTTCCCCGCATCCAGCCCGTCGGCAATAGCGGCCATGACGCCCACCACCGTCTGGATAACGTGATGCTCCTCTTCCAGTATTTCGGTCGCCTTTTTCTCCATTTTCCCCGTCCTCCCTGGGGTGGACCACCCTCTCCGTTCAAGCCGGCACGAACATGTTTTTGGCAACTCCGCATACCGGACAGACCCACTCCTCTGGAAGCTCCTCAAACGGGGTTTCGGGCGGGACACCGTTCAAAGGATCGCCCACGAAGGGATCGTAAACATACTGACAAACGGTGCAGATCCAACGCTGCATTTACAGGCTCCTTTTTTCCGCGCCACAGCTTCACGTGGCTGACGAATGGCGGAGGCTTCTGCCGGCCGTGGCCCGGATCAGGCAAAACTCCTCAGATAGTCGGGCTCGGTACTCCAGTTGATGCACGAAACCGGGCAGACATCAATGGCACCATGTTGGATATCGTCCTCGGATGCGCCATTGGGGTCATAGCATTCCGCCTTGTTTTCGTCATCGAAACGGAACACCTCGGGAACGTTGTCCACACAGAGCCCGCAGCTTATGCATTCTTCCTTGTCAATCCATGGTGCCTTGATCATGGGCATCCTCCGGGTAAAAGTTTAGGCGCCGAACGCGTTCGGCGCCTCTTGGACACGTGACAAGCCTGAATTTGGGTGCTGCGAGTAGCACCAAGGGTACTACACTTCCAAAAGAATGCAACTCAGGCAGATGATTGACGC
>NZ_JCAMRN010000118.1:0-3775 GCF_059620965.1 Geobacter sp. PheSNFMC | reverse complement strand
TTGCGCCACTGTACAACCAAAGATCACAATACGTTGATTTTTTGATGCAAGGACAATACCCATAACGCGAGGCGTGATACACTTCCCTGTAGAAGGCCATGGGAGACCTATGATGCCACCACTCTTCCACCCCCATCTCGTGAATTGCCCGTTCGAGGACCCGGGCCTCTACGTCGATTTCCTGTTCGAGCGGCGGGCGGTCCTGTTCGACCTGGGCGACACGGCTCCGCTGCCACCCCGAAAGGTGCTCCGCCTCTCCCACATCTTCGTCTCCCACACCCATGTGGACCACTTCATAGGCTTCGACCGGGTGGTGAGGCTCTGCCTCGGCCGGGAGAAACGGCTTCACCTGGTTGGACCGCCGGGATTCGTCGACCGGGTGACAGCGCGACTGGGGGGATACACCTGGAACCTGGTGGGGACCTTCCCCACCGACTTCACCGTTGCTGCAGCCGAACTCCATCCGGACGGAAGCATCCACAGTGCGGAGTTTCATTGCCGTGCGGCGTTCTCGCGGGAGAACGAGCAGCGGGATCACGTCCACGGCGGAGTGCTTCTGGATGAAGAGGCGTTCCGGGTCAGGAGCGTCTTCCTCGACCATGGCATCCCCTGTCTCGCCTTTGCCCTGGAAGAGAAAAACCACGTGCACATCCTCAAGAACCGCCTGCGGGAGGCGGGACTGCCGACGGGACCGTGGCTGGCGGAACTCAAACGGGCGATCCTGGGCGGCAGGGACGACGGGGAACCCTTCACGGTCTGGTGGCGGGAAGAGGGACAAGAACGCGGGACGCGGTTTTCTCTCGGCGAACTGCGGGAGCGCTTCACCAAAACCGTGGCCGGGCAGAAGATCGTCTACGTCACGGACGCAGCACCGACCCCCGAAAACCGGCGGCGCATCGTGGAGCTGGCGGCCGGCGCCGATTACCTCTTCATAGAGGCCCCCTTCCTGGATGAGGAGCGGGAGCGCGCCGGCGACCGGTGCCACCTGACCGCCCGCGTTGCAGGCGAACTGGGCAGGGATGCGGGCGTTGCGCGGGTGGTTCCGTTCCACTTTTCACCCCGTTACACGGGGAGGGAGTCGCTGCTGCGGGAGGAGGTGGAGCGGGCCTTCAGGGGGTGATGTCGAAGCAAAAAAACCGCGGCGCCGAAAGAGCGCCGCGGTCACGGTCAGACGGCTGACAAGATCAGACGCCGCAGCACTTTTTATACTTCTTGCCGCTGCCGCAGGTGCACGGGTCATTGCGCCCCACCTTGGCGCTCACGGCGGGCTGGGGCTTGATCCCATAGCCGTCGGTAAAATACCAGGCATCATCGACTTTGCGGAACTCGGCCAGTTCGTGGTGGGTGCGGCGTCCTCCGGCGTCGCGGTAACGGGCGATGAACTCCACCCGGCCCTCGGCGTCGGCGGGGCCTCCGCCCGCGGTGGCAACGATTTCGAGCCCCTCCCATCGGGATGATTCGGCCCACTCGCGGGTTCCCTTCTCGTCGAAATCGGCCCGGTGGTCCGGATGCGTCGTGTCGTGGATATAGCCTATCTCCGCACGGGTATAAGCGGTGTAGCGCGAACGCATCAGCTCTTCGGCGGTAAGGGCGGCGCGCGCCCCCGTGACGAGGGGCTCACAGCACTCGCCAAAGCTTTTGCCGCTACCGCAGGGACAGAGGTTGGTCATGGGTGGCTCCTTGTGGCGTGTAAATCGGCCCCGCTGCCATGGGTTCGGGGGGCCTCCTGAAAGCCATTACATACCTGCCCGCGCTGTCCGTGTCAACTGTTAAGGAGCCGCTACCGGAACGGGATGACGAACAGCGCATCAAGGAAGGCACCAACACGCTCCCGGTCTGCCGGAGTCAACGCGCTCACCGGTACCGGTGTGCGGAAGCGCCTCAAAAACCGCCGGTCGGCAAAGCCGAGCACGGGATTCTCGATGCCGAGACGGGGAGGTACGGCCAGCGGCGCGAGACGGAGAGCGCCCACATCGTGCCGGAGGGCAGGATTGAGCATCAGGAGCGCGTCCGGGGCGAGGCCGCAGCCGCCCCGGGGATCGCGCCCCAGGTAGAGGACGAAGTTGGGCACCGGTCCGCCGGCCTGCTCCAGCCCGCGCAGGCGCGCCACCTCGGCCGCCGGCTCGGCAAGGGCGCGGGAGTGGGCGAAACGGAGCGGCACCAGGCCGGTCTCCCCCACCATGGCCATGAGCCCGTCGATGCCATAGGCACAAGCCCGGGGGTGAAGCAGGGCGTCGGCAAGCCCCGCGTCCCCTCCCCCTTCGCCCGAGGCCTCCACGGCATGGCCGAGTCTCGACCCGGGCGGGGAACGGCGCAGGAGAGCCTTGAGCCGCGCCATGTCCCGTACGCCGGCGAGGCGCAGGGCCCGGCGGGCCGATTCCACCACCCGCCGGGCGCCCCGGCTGTACACCATGAGCCGGAGGATCCCTCCCGGCGCCAGCCGCCGCTCCAGGGCCCGCAGTCCCTCCAGGGGGTCAGCCAGGTGGTGGATAACGCCGAAGGAATCGATGAAGCCGTACCCCCCCTGGGCCGCGGCCGGGTCCATCAGGTCTCCCTGTTCGAAGGAAATGCCGAACCTGCCGTGCATCCAGGCGTGGAGCCGGGCCCGCCTGAGATTCGCGGCGGAGAGGTCCAGGGCGGTGACCGGCACGCCGGGGTTTGCCACTGCCGTGGGGTACGGGGAAAAGCTGCCGCAGCCGGCAAGGAGGATGCGGCGGGCCGCAGCCGGCGGCAGCGTGCCGTTGAAGCGGGCGTAGAGGGCGTCGAGGTTCAGGGCATAGGTGTCGCTCCGTCGCACCGACGCAGCGAGCGGATAGCGGGGGTAGACCCAGGTCTCGTAGTGAAGGCGGACCTGATCGTTCATGGCGCCGGGGTTTTCCGCAACCGGAATTTGCGCACCAGTTCCACCGGGTGGTAGGAGAGCTTGGCGGTGCGCAGGCCCGGCTCGCCCAGGTCCTGCTCGCGGTTCACGAAGGTGCAGTCGGTGAAGAGGCGACAGAACTCCCGGTTCACCAGTTGGGAAATCCCTTCCATGAAAGGGTCGGACTTTTCGAAGTGACAGACGGCCGTCTCGCGGTTGAGCCGTTCTCCCAGGGCAAAGGCCCCCACCCTCTCCGCCACGGCAATCACCACCCCTTCGAGCCCCAACTCGGCGGACAGAGTCACCGCTTCGGCGGCAGCGGCCGTTTCCGGGTCCAGCGACATGCTGCCGGCGACATCGCGCACCCGGCGCCACTCGTCGAGCAGCGCCAGGCATCCCTGGCGGTGGTCCGGCCCGAACACCCGCACCTCGAAGGGGTGACGCGCGGCAAAGTAGTTGATCCGGTTCTTCTTCTTGTGGAAGCGGTTGCCGGGAAGATCGGCCAGGTCCGACCGGAGATAGAGGTAGTCGAAGCCATCTCGGTCTTCTTCGGCCTGGATGTCCGCATCCGCCCCATGGCGCTCCAGAAAGGCGTCATCGGCCCCATAGATGGTGAGGCCGCCGGCCAGAAGCGCGCGGAGCGCCCCCTTCACGTCGCCGGAGAGGGGCGGCAGGGCGTACGCCTCGCCGCCGTAGCCCCGGCCGAGCACCACCAGCGCGTCACCCAGCCGGGTGAGGCGATAGTCGTGGACCCCGCGGAACAGGTAGAGATTGGCGAAGGTCAGTTCGGACACGCGGGGCTGAAGCTCGGCGAACAGGGCGTCCAGCAGCGGCTTGTCCGCCAGGGCAAGGGGGCGGGAGTCGGGGTGGCGGGGAATCTCCATGGCGTTCTCCACCCTAGAGCAGGATCACCAG
>NZ_JCAMRN010000117.1:0-4421 GCF_059620965.1 Geobacter sp. PheSNFMC | reverse complement strand
CTGCGCAGGGCCGTGGAGTGGTTCCGCGCCAACGGGTATGCCCGGTGAACTGAGGCCGAAGGCGAAGGATTCCCTTTGCCCTCGGCCGGGAGGTAACGCATGTCCACGCTGCTCGACACAATCACCTGCCCCGCCGATCTGAAAAAGATCCCGCGGGACCAACTCCCGGCTCTGGCCGAGGAGATCCGCGCCTTTCTTCTGGAAACCGTATCCCGCACCGGTGGCCACCTGGCCTCGAACCTGGGGGTGGTCGAACTCTCCATTGCCCTCCACTACTGTTTCGACTCGCCAACGGACCGGTTCGTCTGGGACGTGGGACACCAGGCCTACACCCACAAGATCCTCACCGGCCGCCGCGACCGCTTCCACACCCAGCGCCAGTACCACGGCATCAGCGGCTTCCCCAAGCGGAGTGAATCGTCCCACGATGCCTTTGACACCGGGCACTCCTCCACCTCCATCTCGGCGGGGCTCGGCATGGCCATGGCCCGGGAGCTGCGGGGTGGAAGCAACAAGGTGGTAGCCGTCATCGGCGATGGCTCCATGACCGGCGGCATCGCCTTCGAGGCCCTCAACCAGGCGGGGCACCTGAAGAAAAACCTCATCGTCGTGCTCAACGACAACGAGATGTCCATCTCCCCCAACGTGGGGGCCTTTTCCTCCTTTGTCTCCCGCAAGCTCACGGGCAGCTACTTCCGCGAGTTGAAGAAGGAGGTCCAGGGGCTGCTGCAGAACATCCCGGCCATCGGCAAGGACATCCTCCAGTTCGCCCGCCGGGCCGAGAACTCCCTCAAGGGGTTCCTGACCCCGGGGATGCTCTTCGAGGCCCTGGGCTTCGACTACATCGGCCCCATCCAGGGCCACAACCTGCCCCAGCTTCTGGAGGTGTTCGAGAATGCCCGGGGACTGGATGGCCCGGTGGTGGTCCACGTCATGACCACCAAAGGCAAGGGGTATGCCCCGGCGGAGACGAACCCGTCCGCATTCCACGGGGTCGGCCCCTTTGACGTGGCCACCGGCAAAACCACCGGCGGCAAACCGGGGGCAGCCTCCTATACCGGCATCTTCGGGGATACCCTGGCGCAACTGGCCCGGGAAAACGGAAAAATCGTCGCCATCACCGCGGCCATGCCCGACGGCACCGGCCTTACGGGCTTCGCGAAAGAGTTCCCCGAGCGCTTCTTCGACGTGGGGATCGCGGAGCAGCACGCCGTCACCTTTGCGGCGGGGCTGGCGGCCGAAGGCTTCCGTCCCGTGACCGCCATCTACTCCACCTTCCTCCAGCGGGCCTACGACCAGGTGTTCCACGACGTCTGCCTCCAGAACCTGCCGGTCGTCTTCGCCCTGGACCGGGGGGGGGTCGTGGGCGACGACGGCCCCACCCACCACGGGGTCTTCGACCTGTCGTACCTGCGGCACCTGCCCGGCATGACCCTGATGGCGCCCAAAGACGAGAACGAACTGCGCCACATGCTCAAGACCGCCGTGTCCCACGACGGCCCCATCGCCCTGCGCTACCCCCGCGGTGCCGGCTATGGCATCCCCCTGGACCAGGAGCTCCGGGAGATTCCCATCGGCACAGGCGAAACCCTGGCGGAAGGAGACGACGTCGCCATCATTGCCATTGGCATCACGGTCCTGCCCGCCCTTGAGGCGGCACGGACCCTGGCGGAGAAAGGAATCCGGGCCATGGTGATCAACGCCCGCTTCGTCAAGCCCCTGGACCGGGACCTGATCCTCCGGGCGGCCCGCCGGACCGGCTGCATCATCACCGCTGAGGAAAACGCCCTGCAGGGAGGCTTCGGCAGCGCAGTGCTCGAACTCCTCGCCGACGAGGGGATGACCGGCGTGCGGGTGAAGCGGCTCGGCATCCCCGACCGGTTCGTGGAGCAGGGTCCCCAGCCGCAGCTCCGTGCCGACTTGGGCATCGACGCCGCCGGCATCGCCGCTGCGACCGAGGCATTCCTGGCGGCAAAGGGGGCCTCGGCGCCCGCTCTCTCGATGGTCAAATGATCCGGCTTTTCACGAGGCCCCTGGCCTCCAGCCTGCCCCGACCATGACGAAACAGACATACATGTGAAAGGAATTGCCGTTCAATGCGCTTTCCCTGGCGACTCAACTACGACCTGACCCGATACATCATCAGCAACAAGCTCAACAAGGTGGAGAAGTTTCCCCTGGTCCTCATGCTGGAGCCGACCCACCTCTGCAACCTGGCCTGCTCCGGCTGCGGCCGCATCCGCGAGTATGCCGACACCATCCAGCAGATGATGAGCCTGGAGGAATGCCTCCGCTCCGTGGACGAATGCCCGGCCCCCGTGGTCACCATCACCGGGGGCGAACCGTTCCTCTACACCCACATCTACGAACTGATCCCGGAGGTGCTCGACCGGGGCAAGCACGTCTACCTCTGCACCAACGGCCTGCTGCTGGAAAAGGCCCTGGAAAACATCAAGGTTCACCCCAACTTCTACCTGAACGTCCACATGGACGGCCTGGAAGAGACCCACGACCGGATCCTGGAACGCAAGGGGACCTTCAAGGTGGCCATCGAGGGGATTCGAAAGGCAAAGGCCATGGGGTTCCGGGTCTGCACCAACACCACCATCTTCAAGGACACGGACCTGGTGGAGATCGAAATGCTCTTCTCGCTCCTGACCGAACTAGGGGTGGACGGCATCCTCGTGGCGCCGGGCTTCGACTACGAGGCCGTGGGTGAAGACCTCTTCCTCCAGCGGCGCGAGATCCAGAAGAAGTTCGAGGAAGTCTACCGGATGAGCAAGCGGTTTCGCTTCTGGTCGACCCCCATGTACCTGCGCTTCCTCAAGGGGGAGAAACAGCTTGAGTGCACCCCCTGGGGCAATCCCACGCGCAACCCCCTGGGGTGGAAGGCGCCCTGCTACCTCATCACCGACACCCATCACCCCACCTTCCGGGAGATGATGGAAAAGACCGAGTGGGACCGCTACGGCGTGGGCAAGGATCCCCGCTGCGCCCAGTGCATGATGCACTGCGGCTTCGAGCCGACGGTGGTCTCGGAAATCGGCAAGAGCTGGAAGGATATTCTGGAAATGACGATCTGGAACATGACGTGAATCCGGCCGGCCAAAGGCCGATGAAGATTCCCAGAGATCATTGCCACACCAACGTCAAAGCCGGCACCGTTCGAAGCGGTGCCGGCTTTGACGTTGCCCATCAACACAGCCTGCTCGGCAGTCGTGGCGTCCCGATGTCTTTCAGGCAGCCGCCTCCCCTGCCGCGGCCAGCCCGGCCAGATCGTCCTCCCCGAACACCCGGTCGATGTCCAGGATCATGAGAAACGCATCGCCGTGTTTCCCCATGCCCTTCAGGAACGAGGTGTCCAACTTCGTCCCGATCCGGGGCGCAGGCTCGATGTTTCCTCTCTCCAGCTCGAACACCTCCTGCACCGAGTCGGCAAGCATCCCCAGTACCAGCGTCTCCATTGCCGTCTCCACCTCGACTACGATGATGCACGTGTCGATGCTGCGCTCGGTTTCGGGCATCCCGAACTTCTGCCGCAAGTCGATTACCGGAACCACGCTGCCCCGCAGGTTGATCACCCCGCGCATGAATCCGGGCGTCTGCGGGACCTTGGTGATGCTGCTCCATTCCAGTATCTCCCGCACCTTGGCCACGTCCACCGCAAATACTTCCCCGGCAAGGGTGAAGGTCAGGTACTGCTGCGTTTCTGTTGCGTCTGCGTGTGCCATCGCTCTCTCCTAGAATTTCTCGAACTGGTCGTCCAGGTGATCGGTGTCCAGGTTCAGATCCACCCCGCCGCCTACCGCTACTTTTCGCGGCGGCGCGGGCTCGGCATGGTAGCCGTTGGATGTGCCGTGACCCAGATGAGGGATTGCTGCCTTTTTCTTGGCAACGGGCCGACGGGCCGCACTCCGGCTCGACGCGCCACGATCATCGGTCCGGAAGAATGAAATGGTTGCCTGCAGTTGTTCGGCCTGGCTGGCCAGTTCTTCGCTGGTGGAGGCCATCTCTTCGCTGGCGCTGGCGTTCTGCTGGATCACCTGGTCAAGCTGCTGGATCGCTTTGTTGATCTGCTCAGCGCCCGTGTCCTGCTCTTTGCACGCGGCGCTGATCTCCTGCACCAGTTCCGCGGTCCGCTGGATGTCCGGCACGATCCGCGTCAGCATCTCGCCGGCTTCTTCCGCTACCTGAACGCTTGAGGCAGACAGCTCGCTGATCTCGCCCGCCGCCTTCTGGCTCCGCTCGGCAAGCTTTCTGACCTCGGCCGCTACCACCGCGAACCCTTTGCCGTGTTCGCCGGCACGGGCCGCTTCGATGGCCGCGTTCAGGGCCAGCAGGTTCGTCTGGCGGGCTATCTCTTCGATGATCGAGATCTTGGAGGCGATTTCCTTCATGGCCACGACGGTTTCGGCCACGGC
>NZ_JCAMRN010000116.1:0-4177 GCF_059620965.1 Geobacter sp. PheSNFMC | reverse complement strand
CCTCATTCATAACCCGCGTTTCAGCAGCCCGGCCCAAGATCGCCGATTACCCGTTCACCACCCTTAAGCCGAACCTGGGGGTGGTTCCCTACAAGAACTACCGTTCCTTTGTCATCGCCGACATCCCGGGGATCATCGAAGGGGCCTCCGAAGGGGCGGGGCTCGGCCACCGCTTCCTCAAGCACGTTGAGCGGACCACGGTGCTGCTCCACGTGCTCGACCTCTCGTGGATGCCCGACCGGGACCCCGTCCGCGAGTACGAGGCCCTTAACCGGGAGTTGGCCCTCTTCAGTCCCGAGCTGGCCGACAAGCGCCAGATCGTGGTGGTCAACAAGATGGATCTCCCTGCGGTGAGAGAGAATCTGCCCGCGGTGCTCCCCTGGTTCCGGGAGCGGGGCCTTGCGGTCTTTCCCCTCTCCGCCGCCACCGGCGAGGGGATTCCCCCTCTGCTCGACGAAATCGCCCGCTCCCTCTGGGGCAGGGACGGGGAGGAGTGGTAGAACGGCGCCATGCGTAGCGGAATCCTTGCCAAGGTCAAGCGGATCGTCATCAAGATCGGCAGCGGGGTCCTCACCTGCGGCGACAACGGGCTCAACAAGCCCCTCATGGGCAGCATCGCCGCCCAGGTGGCCGAGTTGCGCGCCAGCGGCCGCCAGGTGATCATCGTCTCCTCGGGCGCCGTGGCCGCGGGGCGGAAAGAGCTCGGCATCGACGGCAGGCCCCGGAGCATCCCCCAGAAGCAGGCGGCGGCGGCCATCGGCCAGTCGCGCCTCATGCACGCCTACGAGGAGGCCTTCGACCCCTTCGGGCACAAGGTGGCCCAGATCCTCCTGACCCGCGACGACCTGGCCCACCGGGGACGGTTTCTCAACGCCCGGGCTACCCTCGACACCCTGCTCTCCTTCGGGGTGATCCCGATCATCAACGAAAACGACACCGTGGTCTTCGACGAGATCAAGTTCGGCGACAACGACAGCCTCTCCGCCCTGGTCACCAACCTGGCCGAGGCCAATCTGCTGGTGATCCTGACCGACATCGACGGCTTCTACGAGGCCGATCCCCGCACCACTCCCGACGCGCGGCTCATTCCCCTGGTCCGGCAGATCACCCGGGAGATGGAGCGGGCCGCCGGCGGCAGCGGCTCCACCGTCGGCACGGGCGGGATGGTGACCAAGCTGGCCGCGGCCAAGAAGGCCGGCCAGTTCGGGGTGCCGACGCTCATGCTCAACGGCAGGAAGCCGTCCCTGCTGGCGGAGGCTTTTGCCGGCCGCGAGGTGGGGACCCTGTTCCTCCCCGGCAAGGAAAGCCTCAACCGGCGCAAGCACTGGATCGCCCACACCCTGCGGCCATCGGGGAGGATCATCGTGGACGACGGCGCCCGCACGGTTCTTGCCCGTCAGGGGAAAAGCCTGTTGCCGTCGGGGGTGGTGCGGGTCGAGGGGAAGTTCGACCGGGGCGCCTGTGTCCGGGTCTGCGGCAGCGACGGTACCGAGATCGCCCGGGGGCTCGTGGACTATTCCCATGACGAGATCATCCGTATCCTCGGCCATCGCAGCGGCGAGATCGAGGCAATCCTCGGTTACAAGTACGGGGACGAGATCATCCACCGGGACAATCTCGTTGTGCTGTAGTTTCGCGTTGTCATAGCTCCACCGACGGTCCCCTTTACACACAGCAGAAACCACATGTGACAAAGTGGAATTGGTGGTATCCACATCTGAATCCGCAAGAGAGGGGTTTGACATGTCGATCGCCGAAAAGATACGGAACATCGCCGCCGACGCCCGCCAGGCCGCAATCGCCATGGCGAAGCTTTCCGCCCCCGCCAAGAACGGGCTCCTCCTGGCCATGGCCGGGTCCCTGGTCAGGAACACCGTCCAGCTCATGGAGGAAAACCGGAAGGACCTGGAAGCGGGCGAGGTCAAGGGGCTCTCGGCCGCCATGCTCGACCGGCTCATGCTCAACGAGGCCCGGATCAAGGCCATGGCCGACGGCCTGCGCGAAGTGGCGGCCCTCCCCGACCCGGTGGGGGAGGTGACGCGGATGTGGACCCGCCCCAATGGCCTCCGCGTGGGCAAGATGCGGATTCCCCTGGGGGTTATCGGGATCATCTACGAGGCGCGCCCCAACGTCACCGCCGATGCCGCGGCCCTCTGCCTCAAGAGCGGCAACAGCGTCATCCTGCGGGGCGGCTCCGAGGCGATCCACTCCAACCTGGCCATCGCCCGCATTCTCGGGGAAGAGCTGAACCGGGCGGGCATCCCCGGCGCGGCCCTGTCGGTCGTTCCTTTCCCCGAGCGGGAGGGGGTCCTGGAGATGCTCAAGCAGGAGGAGTTCATCGACCTGATCATTCCGCGGGGAGGCGAAAGCCTGATCCGCTTCGTGGTCGAGAATTCGCGCATTCCGGTCATCAAGCACTACAAGGGGGTCTGCCACGTTTTCGTGGACGCGGATGCCGATTTCGACATGGCGGAAAAGATCATCGTCAACGGCAAGGTCCAGCGGCCCGGGGTCTGCAATGCCCTGGAAACGCTCCTGGTGCACAAGGACATCGCGGAGACCTTTATTCCCCGCATTGCCGAATCCCTCACCGAGCTGAAGGTGGAACTGCGTGGCGACGACTGCGTGCGTCAGTTCGCACCCCAGGCCCAAAAGGCCACCGAGGACGACTGGCATGCCGAGTACCTGGAACTGATCCTGGCGGTCCGGGTGGTGGACGACCTGGACGAGGCCGTGGCCCACATCAACCGTTACGGCTCGCTCCACACCGAGGCCATTGTCACCTGCGACTATCACAATGCCCAGCGCTTCATCCGGGAGGTGAACTCCAGCACGGTGCTGGTCAATGCCTCCACCCGCTTTGCCGACGGCAACCAGTTGGGGCTCGGCGCCGAGATCGGTATCTCCACCACCAAGCTCCATTCCTTCGGCCCCATGGGGCTGGAGGATCTGACAACGACCAAGTTCATCGTCTACGGCGACGGACAGGTAAGGCAGTGAGCGGGGGCAGGGACCCGGAGGCCGGCACGGGATGAAAACGGGCATTCTCGGCGGCACGTTCAACCCGGTGCACCTGGCTCACCTCCGCATCGCGGAGGAGGTGCGGGACACCTTTGCCCTGGACCGGGTCCTGTTCATCCCGGCAGCGTCCCCGCCCCACAAGGCCATGGAGGGGGAAGTCCCCTTCGAGACGCGCTGTGCCATGGTGCGGCTCGCCACGGCGGACAACCCCGCCTTTGCCGTGTCGGACATGGAGGGGCGCCGACCGGGCGCGTCCTATTCCATCGACACGATCCGGGCCCTCAAGAAGGAGCATCCGGGGGACGAATTCTTTTTCATCATCGGCAGCGACTCGTTCCTCGACATTGGCTCCTGGTACGACTACGAGGCGATCTTCGCCTCCTGCAACCTGGTGGTGGCGGCCCGCCCCGGAGCCGAAGCGGCGGACCTGCTCGCGGCACTGCCGGTTGCCATAACAGCGCAATTCTGCTATTATCCCGCGGAAAAACGGCTCGCCCATCGCTCGGGATACTCGGTCTACTGGCTGGCCGGCGTCCCCCTCGACATCTCGTCCCGTTCCATCCGCGGACTCGCCCGCCTCGGCAGGTCGATCAGGTACCTGGTCCCGGAGGCGGTGGAGCGCTACATCAACGAACAAAGGATCTATGCCCATGACGGATAAACCCACGCTCACCCCCCTCGAGCGCGCGCTCCAGTGCGCCCGTTTCGCCCTCGACAAGAAGGCACTTGATGTGAAGGTACTCGAGATCGGCCGGATATCGTCCATTGCCGACTATCTGGTGCTTGCCACGGGCCGTTCGGACAAGCAGGCCCAGGCCATTGCCGATTCGGTCAAGAAGGGGCTCAAGAAGTACGGCAAGGTCCTCGATATGGAGGGGCTGCGGGAAGGGAACTGGATCGTGATCGACTACGGCGACGTGATCGTTCACATCTTCCGGGAGGAACTGCGCTCCTACTACGATCTGGACGGCCTCTGGTCCGCCGCCGGGCAGGTGGCGATTCCCGAGGAGTACCTGTGGGAAGGGAAGGAAGGGGGAGGGGAGTGATCCTCGCCCTCTTCGCGCCGGCCGGGGCCGGAGCACCGTGAAACTGCGCGTGCTCTGGGTCGGCAAGACCCAGGAGGAGTGGATCCGGTGCGGCATTGACGAATATGCCG
>NZ_JCAMRN010000115.1:0-4824 GCF_059620965.1 Geobacter sp. PheSNFMC | reverse complement strand
GGGCATCACCATTCTGGCAAAAAACCTGTCGGTACACCACGGCCGCTACAAGATCAACATCGTCGACACCCCGGGCCACGCCGACTTCGGCGGCGAAGTGGAGCGGGTGCTCAAGATGGTCGATTCGGTGCTGCTTCTGGTCGATGCCCTGGACGGCCCCATGCCCCAGACCCGGTTCGTGCTCAAGAAGTCCCTCGATCTTGGCCTGAAACCGATCGTGGTCATCAACAAGATCGACCGCCCCGGCTCACGCCCCGACGAGGTGGTGGACATGGTCTTCGACCTGTTCTGCGAACTGAACGCCACGGACGAGCAACTCGACTTTCCCATCGTCTATACCAGCGCCAAGCTCGGGTTCGCCAAGCTCGACCTCAATTCCGACTCCAGCAGCATGGAGCCCCTCTTCGCGGTGATCGAGAGCAACGTCCATCCGCCGGCCGGCGATGCGAAGGCCCCGTTCCAGCTCCTCGTGACCAATATCGACTACAACGACTACATCGGCCGGATCGCCACCGGCAGGATATTCAACGGCCGCGTGAAGGCCGGCGAGACCGTGGCGCTCGTGCGGCGCGACGGAAGCATCCAGCGGGGACGTATCACCAGGCTCCTGGGATACGAGGGGCTCAAGCAGGTGGAGATCCCCGAGGCATGCACCGGCGACATCGTCACCGTGGCCGGCTTTGACGACGTGGGCATCGGCGAGACCCTGGCCACTGCAGACAATCCGGTGGCGCTTCCCTATCTGTCGATCGACGAGCCGACCATTTCAATGAACTTCATTGTCAATTCCTCTCCCTTTGCCGGCCGTGAGGGGAAGTTCGTCACCTCCCGCAACATCCGGGAGCGCCTTGACCGGGAGCTGCGCACCAACGTGTCGCTACGGGTGGAGGATACGGCCAACGCGGACACGTTCAAGGTTTCCGGCCGGGGCGAGCTTCACCTGTCCATCCTCATCGAGAACATGCGGCGCGAAGGATTCGAGATGGCGGTTTCCAAGCCGGAGGTCATCCTGCGAATGATCGACGGCACGAGGATGGAACCGATGGAGTACCTGGTGGTGGACGTCCCCTCCGAGTTCCAGGGTGCCATCATCGAGAAGATGGGGCCCCGCAAGGGGGAGATGACATCCCTGCAGCCCATGGGCGAAACGGTGCGGCTGGAGTTCATCGTGCCGGCCCGGGGGCTCATCGGCCTGCGGGGGGAACTCCTCACCGAGACGCGGGGCACAGCGGTCATGACCCACACCTTCCACGACTATGCCCCTTACAAGGGAGATATCCCGGGGCGCAAGAACGGTGTCCTCATTGCCATGGAACTCGGCGAAACCACCGCCTATGCCCTCGACGCTCTCCAGCCCCGGGGAATTCTCTTCATCGGTGCCGGTGTGGAAGTCTACGGGGGGATGATCATCGGCCAGCACGCCAAGGACAACGATCTGGACGTGAACCCCTGCAAAGGAAAGAAACTTACCAATGTCCGGGCCTCCGGTTCGGACGACGCAATCAAGCTCACCCCGCCGCGCATCCTCACCCTGGAGCAGGCCCTGGAGTTCATTGACGACGACGAACTGGTAGAAGTGACCCCCCAGTCCATCCGGCTCAGAAAGAAAGAACTCGATCCGAACAGACGGAAACGGAAGTGACAGGAGGCGTTTCACCGGTTCGCAAAGTTTCCCCGGCCGGAGTCGGGGGAACTTTGCTTGACTTTGCCGGGTGATTTTTCTACTTTCATCAGTGATATCCGACGGAAGGTGAGACCATGAACGTGTCCAGGCTCCGCCCCCTCTATCCCACCCTGCTCCTCCCGCTGCTCCTTGTGGCCGGCTGCGGGCTTTTCGCCTCATCTACGGCTCCGGTGAGCCGCAGCCCCGAGGCCATGGCCCGGGAGGCGGAGGAGTTTCAGAATTCCCGTCGATTCGAGGACGCCATAGCCCAGTGGCGCAAGGTGAAGGAAAGTTACATTTCTCCCGAACTGATCACCCTGGCCGAGATCAAGATCGCCGACGCCCAGTTCGACAGCGGCAACTACATCGAAGCTGCCGCATCCTACGAAGAGTTTCGCAAGCTTCATCCCAACCACGAGAAGTCGGCCTATGCCCTTTACCGCCAGGGGCTGAGCTATTTCAACCAGATCCATGGATTCGACACCGACCAGACCCCCGTGTCCAATACGGTCACCATTTTCGAGTCGTTTTTGCGCCTCTATCCCCAGTCCGAGTATGCGGAAGAGGTGCGCAACAAGCTTGAAGCGGCCCGCCAGAACCAGGTCCAGTACGAGATTTACGTGGGACAGTTCTATTACCGTACCGAAAAGTACACCTCCGCCATCAAGCGGCTGGAGGATGCCCTGAAGCGCTATCCCCGTTCTCCGCTCCACGACGAGACCCTCTACTACCTGGGCAAGGCCTATATCAAAGCCGGTGACAAAGCCGGCGGACGCGAGGCGTTCCAGCGGCTTTTCAGCGAGTTTCGCACAAGCAAGTACGTTGACGAGGCCCGCTCGTTCCTGGACAAGAACTTCTGACATGAGACGCCTTCCGGCGCTGCTGCTCCTGCTTTCACTTGCCGGCTGCGGCGGAGACCGGCGCGCCGTGGAAGAGGTCCTGCGGCTGCGGGAGGAGGCGCTCAGCCGGGGAGACGTAACCCTCTACGCATCTCTTCTCTCGCCCGAGTACCGGCAGGCGCGGCCCGACCTGGAGCAGAACCTGCTGCACTCCGGTCCGATCGGGTACCGCTCACTGGACCGCCGCATCCGCCTGGATGGAACCACTGCCGAGGTCGCCGGACGCTACGTGATGAAGGCGAACGTCAAGGGGCGCGTCCTTGAGCTGACAGGACAGGAAACCATTGTTCTGCACCGGGAGAAGGACGGCTGGAAGATCGCCGGCGGGCTGTGAGCATTCCCCGCCTCGTTGGGCACCCATTCATGACCACCATCCTTGCCATAGCCGTTTTCGGCGCCATCGGCTGCGTCGCCCGCTATCTCCTGGCGGGCGGGGTCTACGCTCTGGCCGGCAGGGCGTTCCCCTGGGGGACGCTGGCGGTCAACGTCATGGGGTCATTCCTCATCGGCCTGATCATGGAAGCCGCTCTCCGGACCACCGTGATGTCCCAGGAACTACGCCTGGGGCTCACCATCGGTTTTCTCGGCGGATTCACCACCTTTTCGACCTTCAGCTATGAGACGTTCAAGCTCTTGGAAGATGGTGAGTTTTTCTCTGCCTCGCTTAATGTCCTTGCCAGCGTGGCCCTCTGCCTCGTCGGCACGTGGGCCGGTATCGTGGCGGCGCGGCAGTTGTAGGGAGGCGTCATGACGAGATTCATCGGTGAAAAGATACTCATGCGGATATTCATCGGCGAAGGGGACCGGTGGGGATCCAGCCCTCTCCATGAGGCGCTTCTGGAGCTGCTCAGGCGTGAGGGATGCGCCGGCGCCACGGTGCTGCGGGGGGTGGCCGGCTTCGGGGCATCAAGCGTCTGTCATACGGCCAGGCTTCTGGATCTTTCCGCCGACCTGCCCATGGTGGTGGAAGTGGTTGACGATCAGGAGCGGCTCGATGCTCTAATGCCGAAGATAGACGACATGATGACGGGCGGGATGATCACCCTGGAGAAGGCTACGGTGATCCGCTACACGCCGGCAGGAAAGGGGGCAGCCGCAACGCCATGAAGTCAGATCCGAAACGTCTTGCCGCCGAAATGGCGATCATTGTCGCCGTGGCCGCCATCATCGGCATAACCTGGAATTACCGGCTTCTGGCAGATGTCTTCCAGGGGCGCGCCGTGGGTGCGGGAACACCCGGCCCTCCCCCGGCGGCAACCGGCACAACGGCTCCCGTTCCTCTTCCTCTGGGTCTCATGCAGGTGAAAGAGCTCTTCGACCGCAACGAGGCACTCATCATCGACGCCAGGGACCGCGACTCTTACGGAGCCGGGCACATCAGGGACGCTGTCCTGCTCCCCCTTGGCGAGGCAGACCAGCTCATTCCGCCGCTGGCGGCCAACACCCCCAAGGACCGGTTTCTAATCGTCTACTGCAACGGATACGATTGCCACGACAGCCGCGCCTTGGGGGAAAAGCTCATCCGCGCGGGCTTTGCCCAGGTCTACGTCTTTGAGGGCGGTTTCCCCGAATGGCGGGACGCAGGCTATCCGGTTACCACGGGAGGTTCGTGATGGATGCGGTGAAACGTCACCTCACAGCCCTGCTGCGGGTTGCTCTCGGCGCGGTATTCCTCTATGCTGCGCTCATCAAGATAGCCAATCCTCCCGCCTTTGCCGGCAATGTGGCCGCCTACCAACTGCTTCCGTATGCCGGCAACTACCTGGTGGCAGCCATCCTGCCGTGGATTGAGGCCATCTGCGGCCTGCTGCTCGTGACGGGCTGGAGAGCCCGCAGCGCCGCAGCCCTCGTGGCGGCCATGAACATGCTGTTCATCGTCCTGCTCTTTTCCACCGTGGCTCGCGGGCTTGACATCGACTGCGGCTGTTTCCGCCAGGGAGGAGAGAAAACCACTGCCTGGACGGCCATTTTCCGTGACATCTTGTTGCTTGTTGCGGCTGTTTTCGTCTTTCGTAAAACAAAACAATGACTGTTCTCGTATTGCCGCATCCCGCACAGTGGTGTAGGATGCGAACGTTTCGTTAATAGCTGGAGACCCGCGTGCTGAACGAACTCATTCTTACCGCCGTCGCCTACCTAGTCGGATCGATTCCCACGGGACTGCTCCTGGCTCGTGCCTTCGGCGTCGACATCCGCGTCACCGGTAGCGGAAACATCGGCGCCACCAACGTCTACCGCACTCTCGGCCGCACCGTCGGCATT
>NZ_JCAMRN010000114.1:0-5077 GCF_059620965.1 Geobacter sp. PheSNFMC | reverse complement strand
GGCCATGTAGGAGATCCCCTCCTGCTTGAGCGATATGCCGGGGCTCGACGATGATGTCATGGCCCGGACGCCGGTGGCCGAGGCCCCCAAGAGCATGTTGATGGATGCGATCTCGCTCTCTGCTTGAATGAACTCGCCGCCCAGGCCGGGGAGTTCGCGGGACATGTATTCGGGGATATCGCTCTGGGGCGTGATGGGATAGCCGAAATAGTAACGGCATCCGGCCTCGATGGCGGCCATGGCCAGAGCCTCGTTACCCTTCATGAACAGTCGCTTTGTCAAAGCTGCCTCCATACAGATGGTGTTTCAGATACTGTCGACCCTATTTATAAACCTTAATAGCAACGTCAGGGCATATCTCCGCACAGAGAGCACAGCCGGTACATTGATCCTGGCTGGTCATGACGGCGGTGACATAGCCGTATTTATTGATCGTGCTACTCATCACGATCAGTTTGCGCGAGCAGGCGAGCGTACAGAGACCACACCCTTTGCACCTCGATTCATCAATCTCAATTTGAGCCATGAAGCCGTATCCTTTCTCCTCTGTATTACCGTATACAGAAGCGTGCTTACCGTATCAAAAATCAAAGCAATGGGTCAATCTCATTTTACAGGTATATTTCAACGATTTATCACTTGCTTTTGTCTGACGATACAGCTAAATATGTACTCAGGTTATTCATGTAATTCTCACAACTCAAAGGAGGGAGTCAATGGCACCTACATTATTGGAATTGACCGCAAGTATTGTATCCTCACACGCTGCTGTGTCAGAGCTTTCCACGGAAGAACTGGTTCAGGAAATTCAAAAGGTCCATGCCACGCTGCAACAGCTTGAGGGCGGTGCTGCTGCACCCGAGGCTGCGGCAGAAGAAGCCAAGGCCCCGGCCATGACGCTCAAGAAGGCGTTCCAGGCCGACCAGGTATGCTGCATGATCTGTGGCAAGGGCGGAATGAAAACCCTTACCCGCCACCTGGCCCAGGTGCACCAGATGAAGCCGGGCGAATATCGCAAGCAGTTCAACATCCCCAGTAGCCAGCCGCTTACCGCCAAAAAGTTCTCCGAGGCGCGCAAGCAGATGGCCAAAGACCGGGGGCTTGCCGAAAACCTCGCCAAGGCACGCGCCGTGCGCGCCGCCAAGATTCAGGAGAAAAAGGCTGCTGCGGCCGAAAAGCCGGCTAAGGCCAAGGCTACCCGCGCCAAGAAAGCCACTGCCTGATTGCGATATCCTGCCCGTGGTTCCGGAAGCCGTTCGTTCTAGCGAACGGCTTTTTTCATTTCCGTACCGGCTATGGTGCGCGGGGCGGGAGCGTACCCCCGGCTGCCAGCAGCCCCTTGGTCAACAGGGCAAACTCCTGCAGCGAAAGCGTCTCGCCGCGTCTCCCCTCATCGATGCCGCAGCGTGCCAGAGCATCCCTGATGCCGTCCGTCGGCACACCCAGCGCTCCCCCCTTCAAACAATTCCAGAGCGTCTTGCGCCTCATGGCAAAGGACGCCTTGACCACCCGCCTGAAATAGTCCTCGTCCCCCACGTCCACCCGGGGCTGCGCCAGGGGAACAAACGAGAGAACCACCGAATCTACCTTGGGCACGGGGTGGAACGAGCCCGGCCTGACGAGGAGCTCGCGGGTCACATCAAAGTGAAGCTGGAACAGGACCGACAAGACACCGTACTCTTTGCCTCCCGGTCCTGCGGCGAGTCTGTCGCCCACCTCTTTCTGGAGCATGAGCACGAGTCGGGTGAAAAGATCCCGGACATCGAGCAGCCTGAACAGGACCGGCGTGGAGATGTTATAGGGCAGGTTTGCCGCAACCTTCCAGGGAGGCGTGCCGTAGCGGGCCAGGGTTTCGCGGATATCCAGGTCGAGGATGTCGCCCTCGATGATCGTGACCCGGGGATTGTCGGCAAAACTGCCGCGCAGCAGCGGCACCAGGCGGTCGTCCAGTTCGACGGCCACCAGCCGCCCGGCCTGTTCCGCCAGATATGACGTCAGCGCTCCCTTGCCGGGGCCGATCTCCAGGACTCGCTCGCCGGTGCCGGCACTCACCAGGGCCGCAATGCGGGAAAGAACCGAACGGTCAGTGAGGAAATTCTGCCCGAGTGCCTTGCGGGCACGGATGCCGCCTCCTCTCACCCTTCCCTCCCCGACCCGAGCAGGTCCAGGGGCCAGTTCACCCGTGCGTCAAGCGCGAGCCCGCCCTGCTCGCCGCAGCGCAGGTAATAGTCACCCGGCACGGCGATCATGGCGGCATTGTCGCCGCACAGCGACGGCGACGGGATCATGAGCTCCACGCCCCGCGCAGCGGCGGCATGGGCCATTTCCCGCCGCAGCGCACTATTGCAGGCCACTCCGCCTGCCACCACGACCCGGTCGATGCCGGTCGCATCCGCGGCGCGGAAGGTCTTTTCCACCAGCACATGACAGACTGCTTTCTGAAACGAGGCACAGAAATCGGCAAGTTTTTCCCCTTCGGGAATTCCCTGTTTTTTTACCGCTGAGAGCACTGCGGTCTTGAGGCCGCTGAAACTGAAGTTGAAGCTGCCGTCGTGGAGCAGGGGCCGCGGAAAGGCGATGGCATCCGGATCACCGGCGGAGGCCAGGCGATCGATCTCGATGCCGCCCGGATAGGGGAGCCCCAACAGCTTGGCCACCTTGTCGAAGGCCTCGCCCGCAGCATCGTCCAGGGTCTGGCCGAGGGTGGTGCACCGGCCGATGCCGTCGACCCGGTACAGGTGGGAATGCCCCCCTGACACCACCAGGGCCAGATAGGGATAGGCGACCTCGCGTTCAAGAAAAATGGCGGCAAGGTGCGCTTCGATGTGATTGACTCCTGCCAGGGGAAGCCCACGGGCAAAGGCGATGGATTTGGCCACGGACAGACCGACCAGAAGGGCGCCGGCCAGTCCGGGCCCCTGGGTCACCGCAACCCCTTCCACGTGATCGAGGGTCACGTCCGCCAGGCGCAGGGCCTCGCCGACAACCGCGGGGATGGTCTCCAGGTGCTTGCGCGAGGCAATTTCGGGAACAACCCCGCCGTACACGGCATGATCCTTCACTTGAGAGGAAACCACGTTCGACAGGATGGTGCGCCCGTCGCGCACCACGGCGGCGGCGGTTTCGTCGCACGATGTTTCTATGGCAAGTACGAGCATAGAGCGCTAGAGAAGGTTTGCAGCCAGTTCAGCCAACTCCGACCGTTCGCCTTTGGTCATGGTGACATGACCGGCGATGGGCACCCCCTTGAAGCGCTCCACCACGTAGGTGAGGCCGTTGGAAGACGCGTCCACGTAAGGGTTGTCGATCTGGTAGGGATCGCCTGTGAGCACGATCTTGGTCCCCTCGCCGGCCCGGGTGATGATGGTCTTGATCTCGTGGGGGGTGAGGTTCTGGGCCTCGTCCACGATCATGAACTGAAGCGGAATGGAACGACCGCGGATGTAGGTCAGGGGTTCGATATCCATGATCCCCATGGCCATGAGCTCCTTGTACCCCTTGCTGTGCCGCTTTTCAGCTTCGTGGCCCGAGAGGAGGAGTTCCACGTTGTCGAAGATGGGCTGCATCCACGGGGTCAGTTTTTCCTCGATGTCGCCCGGGAGGAAACCCAGGTCGCGTCCCATGGGGAATACGGGACGGGAGACCAGAAGCCGGTTGTAGACGTTCTCCTCGGCGGTTTTGTGCAGTCCGGCCGCTATGGCCAACAGCGTCTTGCCGGTGCCCGCCTTGCCCACCAGTGTCACGAGCTTGATGGAGTCGTCCAGCAGGGCGTCAAAGGCAAAGGCCTGTTCCCGGTTGCGGGGATGGATGCTCCAGACCCCGTCTTTGCCGTTCTTGGCGATGGGAATGATCCGCTTCTGGTCGGCACGGTATTTCCCCAGGGCCGTATGGGACGGGTTGGCCGCATCGCGCAGGGTGACGAACTGGTTGGGGTGCAGGTCGTAGCCGGCAAGGTCGACCCATCCCTGGCCGTGAAAGCGATCCACCATCTCCGCCGACACCTCGAGCTCGGTAAAACCGGGATAGAGTTCCTCAATATCGACCTTGTCGGACTCGTAGTCCTCTGCTTTGAGGCCGAGGGCGTCGGACTTGATGCGCAGGTTGGTGTCCTTGGTCACGAAGATGACCGGCGTGGCCTCATCCTGCTCCTTGACACTGAGCGCCACGGCCAGAATCCGGTTGTCGCCCCGTTCTTCGCGCAACTCGGGAGGCAGCACCTTCATGAATTTTTCTGCATACATCTCTACGCGCAGGGTCCCGCCGTTTTCGAGGGCAATGCCGTTGGAGAGAGAGCCGGCGGCGCGCATTTCGTCAATGTAGCGCGAAAGCTGCCGGGCGTTGCGGCCGGTTTCGTTCATGTCCTTCTTGAACCGGTCGATCTCCTCGATAACGGTTATGGGGATGATGATGTTGTTTTCCTCGAACTTGAAGATGGCCTGCGGATCGTAGAGGAGGACGTTGGTATCGAGCACGAAATTTTTGATCATGTGAGTTTGCTTTCGTTGGCTAGAGTGGAATGACGCGTCCTGCCGGACGCACTATCTGTCGATCACATGCACCTGGAGCCCCGAGGAGAGGGCGAGAATCTTGATGTAGACCGGACGGTCCCGGTACCGGGCATCGAGGATCACCTCGCCCTCGCGGTTGAGGGCGGCAAGGACGCTCTCGGGGGATTCCTTGATCTGGTAGAAACTGTAAACCCCGGTTCCGTAAAGCTCATCCTTGGTTACGGGCCGCTCCGGGGGGAGCGAGCAGCCGGCAACGGCAAAAAACAGGACAAAAACCGCGGCAGCGATACGTACGCCTGCAGCGGTTACCGGGATGCTCTTCATGGCTGTCACCTTCCCCTTCCCCCGACAATCTCGCAGAGCGCCCGCAGGAAGAACTCCACATCGTTGTCAGTGGTGAAAAAACCGGGGCTCACCCTCACCGTTCCCGCGGGATAGGTCCCGATGGTCCGGTGAGCCGAGGGTGCGCAGTGGAGGCCAACCCTGACGCTGATGTCGTGGTCGCGGTCAAGGCGAAAGCCGATCGACTGCGGGTCCATGTCCGCGGCTGAAAAGCTGATGACGCTCCC
>NZ_JCAMRN010000113.1:0-5434 GCF_059620965.1 Geobacter sp. PheSNFMC | reverse complement strand
GCAGCCTCGGTATCGTCAGACGGGTCGCAGCAGACCGGCCCCGTTGTGAAGAATCTGCTCGGGCATCCCCAATGCCAGCTTCAGGGCCACGTCCCGGTCCCAGGGGTTGCTGATGGCGGCCAGGCGCCGCGCCGAGCACGGACCGAGAGAGAAGAGGTGAAACCAGGGTGAGGCGAGTCCCGTGGCCGGCAGGGGCATATCGGTGCCGTACAGGAGCCGCCCATGCAGCTCCCGGTGCTTCAGGACCCATTGAAGGTGCCCCAGGCGGTTTATCTGGGTAAGGGATGAGATGTCGGCATGGAGGTTGGGGTAGGCCGCGAACAGGGCCAGAAGCCGGTGCCGGTTCCGTTGGCCGTCGCTCCTGCCGCTGGTGGCGCAGTGGGCGGCAATGACCTTCACCCCTTCATCGAGGGGGAGGCGGAGGCGGTTCGGGTCGGACAGCCTGCTATCCGACCGGGTGAACGACTGCTCTGCGCCGGTGTGGGTGAGCAGGGGCAACCCCAGTTCCGCAAGGCGCCGGTAAAAGGGTACCAGTCGCCGGTCCGCCGGATCGATCCCCTGGATTGAGGGAAGCCACTTGATCAGCACCGCGCCGTCGGCGGCCGCGGCATCGAGCCGGTCCAGGGCGTCGGGCCGCAGGGGATTGACGCTGGCGCCGAACAGGAGGTTGGGATATCTGCGGCACTGGCCGGCGAGGAAGTCATTGGGAATGAACAGCTCGGTCCGTGCCCGGTCCAGGCTTCCCCGGGAGTCGACGACGCCATCCAGTGCCAGTACCACGGCGGCCTGGACCTGGGTCGAGGCTGCCAGCCGCTCCGCGAGACGGCGCAGGACCAGGCCGTCCCCTTCCCGTTCGAGCTCCGCATCGGTGATTCCGAAGGATGCCAGGTAGAACCGGTACCTCCAACTGTCCCTCAGGCTGGTCGAGACGAAGCAGCCGCTGCCGCCGGCTCCGACCCCGGCGGTATGACAGTGTATATCGATGACGCCCATGGATCCCCCACGGGATGGATTCCGGATTCCCCCCTCGTGCCGGGAGATGCCATGGCGTTTATGACCCACAATGCTCCGCTATGTCAACGGACTACTGCGGCAACCTGCTCCCGGCCTAAGCCGGCCTGGCCGCCGCCCCGAGAACCTCTGCGATCATCTTCCGCATCCGGTGCCCGTAGGTGTGCTCGCCAAGCACCCTGCGCCGGGCACGTTCCGCGATCTCCCGCCGCAGCCCCTCCCGCTCCAGGTAACACCGGGCCGTTTCAGCCACGTCGCTGATCCCGTCGTAAAGCGCCACCTCATTCTCGGCAAAGAGCTCACCCAGGGCACCCTGCCGGTCGGTCAGGAGAAAACCGCCGCACAGGGGCACGTCAAAGACCCGCTGGTTGACGGTGTGGGGCATCTGGAGGCTGGTGGCGTTGACATTCACGGCGCTGGAGGCGTAGACCGCCGGGGTTTCCCTGAAGTAATTCACGTCGGGACGCGCGTCAATGGCGCTGCCGAACACCTTCCGCCATCCGTCCGGATCGCCGAAGAAGGTAAGCCCCAACGGGAGCAACTGACCCAGGAGCCTGGTCCGATAGGCGGAGGTGGCACTGTGGAGCAGGTAGGCCCGGAAGAAAAGGCGGGCATCATCATCAGGCAGAAAACGGCCACCCTCGGCCACGAGCTGGTCGACAAGCTGCAACTGATCGCCCCGGGCGGCGATGATTCGTTCAACCGCTTCGCCGGCGAACGCCATGACCTGGGCCGTAACCGGAAACTTGACGGCCAGGCGGGCCAGAAAACCGCTCGCCAGCGAGTTTCCCACAAAGGACAATCCTGCGCTGAACCGTTCCTCCACGCGGGCGGCCCCGGCCAAGCGGACATCGGCTGCCAGGGGCAGGTGCGACACCCGGTATCCCTGCGCGGCCACCGCCGGCAGGTAGCTCTTTTCCCACAGGAAGACATGGCATCCGTCGGCAGGGGGCAATGCCTCGCCGTAAAGGATGAATTCCGGCGAGTCCACGAACCAGAGGGCGAGCGGGATGCCGAGCCGGCGCAGCATTTGCGCCGCAACGCCGCGCCGGTCGAGGCCGCGCATGTTGATGCTCAGCACCAGGTCTGGCCGCTCGCCGCGGAGCGCCTCGCCGAACAGCGATGCTTCGTCCCCTTCGCGCCCCCGGCAGTCCAGGACCACGACCCGGTGCCCCAGGGATTCGAGGCCGTGGATACACTCCCGCTGGACATAGTAGGCTTCGAAGGGGACGAGGATCGTCAGGGGGCGGCCCGCTGCCTGCGTCCGGTCCGCGGCGGGACCCGTCCGCCCCACGGTTGCGAGCAGGATGCGGTAGTGGTCGTACCAGGCAGGATGTGCCCGCAGCGAGGGGGGGTGAGGGACGACGTACAGCGCTGCGGCATCGAGCGCCTCAGGAACGGGCGGGAATCCGCCGCCGGGTGTGGAAGGCGTTACCACCTCGATCCGCCCGTTCCACCCCTGGCAGAGCCGGGCCGCGGCCAGTTCGGCCAGTTCCGGGTGCCGCTCCACGAGGATGACGCGGTTGACGTGCGGATTGTTCGCCAGGGACCGGGGCAGGTGGTAGCCGAGGCCGGTGCCGAGAAAAACGAGGACCGCGGCATCCACCGGTCCCGCAACAAAGGAGCCTGCCTCGCGGATCGGGTCGTAGAGGGAGTGGAGGCAGGTTTCGATGCCGTCCTCGCCCATGACCAGGGCCGTGGGGTGCCCCCTGCGGCCGTGCATGATCCGCACCCCGGAGGACGGAGCCTCCGGCTGCTCTGCGCTCACCGTCGTCCCCCGACCTGGATACGATCGCTTTTCGACATCAGCTCGCGACGCTGCTCGGAAAAAAGGTAGGAGATGACTGCTTCCCGGTCCTTGTCGCTGATGGTGATGAACCTCATGGAGAGGGAATAGTGGGTTCCCGCCTGGAGCGTAAGGGTGATCTCGGAGCAGCGCAGGGCCTCGGCCAGGACGCAGATCATCCGTGGCTGGGGATGCGGGAGAAAGAGGCTGACCAGCATGAGGGTCCCCGACGCCACCTCCTCGGAAACCCTGAATCTCATGCCGCCGCCGCTCAGGTTGGCCCGGGCGGATGGGATGTCGCGACCGTTCCAGTCCACGACCCGCCAGCTTGACCCCTCCTGGGCCATTGCCGGAGAGCGCCATGAGTCCATTCGCTCGTGAAGCCAGCGTTCCTGGGCCTCTTCGGGCGACATGCCCGGCAGCAGTTCGTAGCTGAAAGGGATCGAGACATCGAGACGGAAATATTCGCGGCGCTGCAGCTCGCGGACCCTTCCCGCGAGGCGGATGGCGAACTGCCGGTCGTCGCGCACCGTCTCGACCCGGCCGTCGCACCGGCAGAGGGCACCGCCGGTCCAGACGGAAACGGAAACCTCGGCACCCTCGCTGAGCATGCCGGCAGGCGGTTGCTCTGCACCGAACAGTTCGAGCCAGGCAAGGCTTCCCTTCAGCGAGGTAATGGCGGCAGTTCCGTCAAAGGACCCGACGTCGCCGAGCCGTACCGTGAGGTTGATCTTCTGGAGCTGCTCGAAGAACCGTCCGTACTCGGAGCCATCAGCGGACATGAAGGCACTCCTGGATCAACGGGCAGCCGTGTCACCGAGCGCGGCGAACAGCTCCCGCCATTGGCCCAGGTGAGGTGCGAGTTCGTATTCGAGGAGGTCGGCGATCAGGACCCAGTCCTTGCGCTGCTGGGCGGCCATGGTCTCCTGGAGGAGCGTGTTGAGTTGTCCCACGAAACGTTCCAGCGTCACGTCCCCGGCGGGGGTGGTGGAGAAGTCGACGCCGAGTACGAAGGCGACATCGGCAAGCGCTCTGATGAGCATGTCGAAGCCGCCCAGGAGTTCAATATAGTGATCCAGGGCCGGCCGGTCGTTGCCCGCCCTGAACAGACCGGCCGTGGCCAGCGTAAACCGCTGCAGTTCGGCAGCGTGCGAGGCCCCGTCATCTAGAACGGCCCGAACGAGCAACGCTCCGTCTTCCGTGGTCTGGCCGGGGGACGCCTGCCGCTTGTCAGCTTCAGCATAGGTATTCATCAAATGCCTCCTTGCACGTGGTGCTGTGCGCCCGGTGTCAAGCCGGCCCGCACGGCCGCCCGGTCTCAGGCGGTCCTGCTCATGTTGTGTCTCTCCTCGCGCCCCCCCTCGTAACTATGGAGGGCGCTTTTGCCCCGGGCAAGGGCCGACATCTCCTCGCCGAGAGTGACGAGACGCTCGCGGGCAAGGGCGATGACAAGGGAGTCGAGTTCGACGATTTTCTTGGTCGATTCCTCCTGAAGACGATGAAAGGACGACAGGAGCTGCTCGGCATCCCCGTGTCCACTCCCCTGCGAGGACAGGGCGGAAAGGCGGCCGTTGAAATCGTCCAGGGACGTCATGATGCGCTCGCGGCACGCCACTGCCTGCTCGAAATCCTCGGCGCTGTTGGTGTCGAAGTTGCGCAGCAGTGCCTCCGCCTCGGACAGAAGGAGATTGTAGAGTTCTTCGCCGCTGGCCAGTAATGCCGTCAGGTCCGCGGCCGTCATCGTGCCTGCCCCGCCACGTAACCCGGCTGATGGATCGACGGGGGCACGGCTTCACGCTCCCGCTTCCAGATGTCGATGGCCTCGACCCAGGTGTCGCGGAGCACGGTAAGGATCCTGATGGCGTTCTCCAGGGCCCGGGGCGAGTTGTTGATGTTGGCGTTGATGTACTCGTCGATGACGTAGATGTAAAGCTGCTCAAGGCGCTGGGTGATACCGCCGCCCACGTCGTGGTTGAGGGTATTCATCAGTTCGGAAACAATGGCCTGGGCCTTGCTGATGTATTTGCCCTTCCCCGCCAGGTCCTTCTTTTCCATCCGTTCGAGGGCGATCTTCGAGAAGTTGATGGCTCCGTCATAGAGCATGATCAGGATCTTTTCCGGGCTGGCAGTCCCGACCTGGGTGTTCTGGTACTGGTTGAAAGGGGTCAGCATTCCTGTTCCTCCTGGTTGTGACTCGCGCGGTCACTATGACCTGTACAGGTAATTGATGAGCGAATTTCCCTGCGTTGTGAGACTGCTGACAAGGGTCTCCATGGCGGTGAACTGCTTTTTCAAGGCCTCTTCCTTGCGCGCCATCCGCACTTCCATGGCCGCGATCTGGTCGTCGATGCTCTTGATGGTGTCGTTGAGCCCCCGCACCCGGCTCGAAATGATGCCGTTGGCCGTGGAGGACGGCCCCTCGTACGTGTGGGTAAAGCGGTCGATGGTTTTCCTGAACTGCTCGGCCACGCCATACTTCTCAGTGGCAAGGTTGGAGACACCGCCGTTTTTCGTGAAGAGCTCGACAACATCGTTGAAATTGCTTCCCAGGGCATCGGCAAGCTTGGTCGAATCGATGGCAAGGGTGCCGTTGGACCGATCGGTGGTGATGCCGATATCGGCCAGGGTGGAGTATTT
>NZ_JCAMRN010000112.1:0-5953 GCF_059620965.1 Geobacter sp. PheSNFMC | reverse complement strand
CCGCTCATCCACCTAATTGGAACACTTCTTCCCGCCCCTCGAAACCGTAACAGGCCTTCAAGGTTGGCAACATCCCCCAGCACCGTGTTATGTGTTGTTCAGCTTTTTACCGAGGCGGCACCGCAACGCCTTGCCTCTCGGAAAACTACCGATGGCACCACGCGGATATAGATCAACTCGCCAACCAGTTCCACCAGTGTCTGGGTCACGATGACGGCTGGCACCACAACCCACGTGTCCGGCAAGGCCAGCGCAAGGGGAAGCACGACCAATGAATTGCGGGTTCCGCTACTGAAAATCAGTGCTCTTCCCGCCTGTGTGTCCAGGCGGAACGCACAGGCCACCAGGCGGCTGAGAACCGGCATGACGGCCATGAATGCGATGTAGATCGGGATGACGTGCACTACCAGGGAGAGATGCTCTCCGATTCTGCCCAGTTGAGAGGCCACAGCGAGCAGGAGAGTCAGCGCCATGAACGGCACGGGTATCCACGCCGTTACCTCAAGCCAGAGTGCGCCGCTACGCCGGCGCTTGGCCCAGAACTCGGTTGTCAGAGCCAGGCCGAGAGGCAAAACGATGAGAAGGAAAAATGCCTGCAGAAACGGGTCAGCGCTCATTACCCGTGCCGCCTCGTCCCCCATGAAAAGCCACAGATACACGGGCAGCAGGAGCATCTGGGCGAGGAGCAGCAAGGGCGTCGAGGCAAGAACGAGCCGGGCGTTTCCGCGACCGAGGTGGGTAAAGATAATGACGTAGTCAATGCAGGGCGTGAGCAGAACGAGATACACTCCGAGCAGTAACGGTGGGGATTGAGGCAACAGGCGCGACAACAACCAGACGAGCACGGGAACGACGATGAAATTGACCGTCAGCAACGCTGCCGTGAAACGCCGATTCGCGAATGCCTCACGCAGGTGAAGGAATGGAATCTGGGCAAACATGCCATAGAGCAGCACCGCCAGAACAGAGGTGATTGCAGACTCTAGGCGTGCGCCGAAGGCGGGGCGCCACAGCCCAAGCCCCGCCCCGACAGCCAAGGCAGCGACGTATAGCCAGATTTGGTTCTCTTCGAGGCGCTCTCTAGACACTGTGCCTTCCTGAAGCGCTCAACTCCCGCCATTGAACGGTTCATGCGCGTGCGTACGTGAACCGCTGACCTACCCGAATGCACTATTATCCGGCAAAAAACCCCTTCCCACCGGCTACTCACGCCGCATTCAGCATAAAATCCACATGCACCGCATCAAAGGGGAAGACGATCAGACCTTCCTCGGTTTTCTGCAGTATCCCGGCGTTGAGCAGCACGTGCACATCGGTATGGACCGCCTTCACATCCCTTTTCATCCGGCGCGCCGCCTCGCGGATCGTCATGGGCCCCGCGCCGGTCATGATTTTAAGCAGGTCCCAGCGTTTGCCCGAAATGACCTTGAACAGGAGTTCCGGCGAATCGAAGCTGATGACATCCCCCTGAGGTTCGCCTTCGAATGCCCGCAAGAATCTTTGACTAATTTTTTCGCGGGAAGAGATTTCCAGTGTTACGGTACGCATATCAGGACCTCCATTCGTCCACATCCTTCCAGAAATCGTCCAGCAGATCCTGTGGTGTGGTGAAACGATACGGTAGTTCTTTTTCGCCAATGTGCTTGTGATCGCCCTTGCCGGCCTCATTGTCATAACGTAGCGCGCACAGGCCACCGACAATAAAGGCCAGGCGGTACTTGAAAGAATGGGCGCTGCCGGAAAGGGGCGACGGCACACGCCACACCACCATCTCAACAAACGCATTGTCAGATAGGATATGACGTTCGTTCAGCAAGAGCGTTGCATTCATGTTGGAGAGAATAACAACAGCGTCATATGTTGTCAAGATTGACAACACAGAACATTTTCGCCTCACCTCCTCCGCAGCACATTGAGCCGTCGGCCGGCGTCGAGGACGATTCCCTCCGGTGTGCGGTGGCGGGCTAGGAAGGCCCGCACCTCCTGTTGATATGCTGCGGGTTGTTCGGCAAAGCCGGGGAGTTTGGGACGCCGCTAAGGCACGTAGTTGATTTGTTGACTAATCCTCCGCGACTCAACTACGTCCCCGTAGACTTCCCGCGTTAGATGTGGGGCCTGAGCTTACTCTTGCCTGACTATATCGACCGAAATCTCTATCGCCGGAATAGTTCCTCTGTTCTCAAGCCAGTGAGTGGTGTTCCTGTCCTCGGGCCAGCCCACTCCCGGGCCATAGTCCGTAGCGACTCCATTTCGATGGTCAGTGATCGTTCCTTGCAGTATGTAGACGGTGCCTGGCCTGTCTTTATGGTCATGAATCGGGCCGAAGACGCCTCCTGGTTCGATAGTCACCATACGCATCCGAAGTTGGCGCCCTGCCATGCCCTCAATTTCAGGGCCAAGGTCAACCGTTGCAAGTACCTTCACCGTGACACCTTTCGTCTCTGGTGCCGCCAGTTCGTTGTCCATTGTATTCTCCCCTCTGTCCTACGGCATGGGGGTCTGCTAGGGAGCTCGGCGGAAACAGCAGCACCCGAGAGGTGGAACATTCCTTTGCTTGTAAATGTGAACGTACGAAGGGCGCCCCCATGCCTCTTCCAAGCCCATCCTCAAGCCGGCTTGATGTTCTGGTTCATCCGGAAGAAGTTCGCGGGATCGTACTTCTTCTTGAGCTCCACCAACCGGTTGTACGTCGTGCCGTAGGCAAACTCCACGCGGCCACCCTCGTCCTGGGTGAGAAAGTTGACGTACGCGCCCTCACTGGCGAACGGCTGTGACGTGGAGAAGAATTCGCGCGCCCATGCGATGCAGCGATCATCGTCGTCGGCCGACTCCCAACGACAGTGCACGTTCATCACGTAATTGGCGTCCCGGCTCGAATAGGCCATCGTCTCGGGCGCAACGCGTGTCGTCTGGGCGCCGATTGTGCCGATGAATATCTCGGTCTGGGCCGTCGGCAGCGCGCCGGCGTATTTGATGACAGTGTCGATCAGGCCGTCACTGAGCTGCACCAGGTTGTGCGACTTCCAGTAGTTGCGCGAACCCGGCGTCAGGAGAGGATCGAACGCCTTCTCCCAAGCGGTGAACGGCTGCACCCCGACGTGTTCGCCGAGCACCATCCCGAACGAGCGCAGCGGCGCGATGAGCTTCATCCCCGCGGCGGGGTCATCTGTGTAGAAGATGGCGAGCGCGACGATCTCTTTCCCGTGGACGTCGGCAGGCAGGAAAGGGAGCGGCGGCGCCTTTCGGGTAATCATCCAGACGTTGAGCTCGTCCGGCATCGTCTCGGTGAAGCGGGCAAACTGCGTGATCACGTGCTTCGCCTGGTCGAACGGGAAGACGATGAGCCCGCTCAGCACATCCGGCCCCACTGGATAGAGTTGGAACTCGAAGCTGGTGACGATGCCGAAGTTTCCGCCGCCGCCGCGCAGCCCCCAGAACAGGTCGGCATTCTCCGAATCGCTGGTGTGTACCAGCCTGCCGTCAGCCGTGACGACATCCGCCGAGAGGAGGCTGTCGACGGTCATGCCGTACTTCCGGCTCAACCAGCCGAAACCGCCGCCAAGCGTCAGGCCGGCCACCCCCGTAGTCGAGTTTATGCCCAGGGGCGCGGCAAGGCCATGCGCCTGCGCGGCCGCGTCGAAGTCGGCCAGGGTGCAGCCGGGCTCGACGGTCGCCCGGCGGGCAACAGGGTCCACCCGGACGCTCTTCATCAGCGAAAGATCAATCATCAGGCCGCCATCGCAGACGGCATTGCCAGCGATGTTGTGCCCGCCGCCGCGAATCGATACGAGGAGGCTGTGCTCGCGGGCGAATCCCACTGCGGTGATGACGTCTTCAGGCGAAACACAGCGGGCGATCATCGCGGGTCTGCGGTCAATCATGGCGTTCCAAATCTGGCGCGTCTCGTCGTAGCTCGTGTCGCCCGGCAACAGCAGTGGGCCCCGCAGCCGTGTCCTCAAAGAGTCGATCGTGTCCGGTTTCAGCTCGATCTCGCCACCATTCAACGTTTTCGCCTTCATGTTGGCCTCCCAGTGAGTGTCTTTTCGACTTCTGTCTTTGCTGTATCACGCGACGAACGGGGCTCGGCATGACCTGCGCGGCAGGTTATTTCCTGCCGCGTCAGCGTCTATGCCGGGGTTGGGCGTTAACGTTTCTAGCACCCTACAAACCTACGCCCCATAACCCCCCATGGTTCGCACTGTAAACCATCTTTTGTCAGCATTGCTCCATCCCGTCTGTCCGTAAACAAGTCTACTGCACATGCCATGCGATCAATTAAAGATCTACGGGTTGCATCGGGGAGCTCTTCCCACCAGTCAGGCATCATAAAGACATTTTCAATGTGCTGAAAAAGCAACCTTAAAATGGCAGGCGCTAAATCCTCATCCGGTATATTGTGTAAACTCCTAACGAAGGGAAGACAAGAACCATCGCACTGTTGCAGCCATGAGAGAACAACATATCCATGCCCACCACTCGCGAATGATGAAACTGTCACAACATCGGGTGTACCTTTATGCATAGCAACATCCTGAAGCTTTACCCCTTGGAAGTCCTCTTCGGGAAAGAATCCACCGCTACCCATAACCGGCGGAGGTCCCTGCAAGGCGATTATGTAAGCTCGCACGTCACGAAAGTCGCTTGAGCAAAGTATTTCGTCAAACTTCATCTTATAGATCTTTGAGTCCCGGACGCCCGCATTCGCACCAATTTCCAGTGCGTTGACAAAGGACTGGATTTCTAACTGCTGATTGAGTGGCCGACCTTTATCTATTTGTCTTCTCAAGCCAGAGAGTGATGCCATCCCGTGCTTTGTGTAGTACTCCCGGGCTTGTGCTCGGTAAGCCAACAGGAAACACTGCTCAGCCGTTCCAACAAAATCTGTTTTTTCGATAGGTGCAAATATAGCATCGTCGTGAACTGTGCAGAACCCAGTGAAAGTAGATGCTCGGTTTATGCCTATTAACTCTGGTACAAGCCTGCCTTGATTCCTATCCAAGTTTTCAAACGAAGGAATGAATCCGTAGACATGACCATCTCTAGCAATGGTTTGCAGACTTGAGCTCCTTGGAACTGTGTGTGCCCGGGCAATCTTTTTACTGCAGACATGGGTTTTTGCACTCGGAGCTGAGCAAGTTTCTCGTGAGAAAGCTTGGCGTAACTCTTTTGCTGCTTCGTACCTCTTTATAGGTTCTTGTTCATGACGCCCGAGGTGGCACTTTTTGTACTTGATGCCAGAGCCACACCAGCATGGGTCGTTTCGGCCTATTTTGTTAGACATAATACACTTCCAGTTTCATATGCTCGCATCACAAGTATTCGGTTCCAGCATGATGGGTTGCAGGTTTTCTATCTTCGGCTCGCTCAACTGGCATGGCTTTGACCCGCCGGTCCTTGGGCGGGTCGTAAGCCTTGTTGAACCTCCGAAGAGGTCATATGTAAAAGGCGATCTGATCAAGGGTAAGAATTGCCTGCAAAGCACGACACATTGTGTAGCTATCGGGTTTGGCTGCACCATGTCCAACGGCATGGCGTGATCCAGCTGTTCCATTCTCTGTATTTGGGTCGAAATATGCGAAGGTATGAGTTGTTAAGTACTTTCCGAATGCTGCTGTAAAGAATAGTGTGTCCGCCTGTCCAACCTTACGTTCTGCTGATTTTATCGCAAATTCGAGCAATTCCTTTATCTTGGCTCCCTTGCCATGGACCTTCTTATAAGCGTCGTTGATGATGCCTTCAATTTCAGTCAACAAAATCTTGATTACTGCAACAGGCTCTCCAGCAAGATAGGCATTAACTGCCGTCCTGAGCAGTGGCTCCCTTTCAGAGAAGTTTGGCTTTTGGACCCACCTATCAAGCATGCGTCCGAGCCGTTTCTCGTCGAACTTTGAACAAATTCCTGTCTCAGACTCTGTCAACTCAAATCCCGACTCAATGCAGCCGATAAGCTCTT
>NZ_JCAMRN010000111.1:0-6339 GCF_059620965.1 Geobacter sp. PheSNFMC | reverse complement strand
CGCCTTGGTCACTCCCTCTTGATTTTGGTTGCATAAAATCACCGTGTTTTGTGGGGTCACATTCAATTTCCGGTGATTTTATCACACAATAAGTGCGGTTAATATCAATAAGTTCAGCAGGTTATACTTTTTCAGGCACGACTACTATATTACCGTTATTATGGAATAGTAACGCAATACATGTCGTCCAAAATACCGCTGGCATCGCCTGCAACAAAGCAAGCACATTGTTTTTTGTTTAATTTTCAAATAAATGACGCAAATTCCCTCCTGTAACCTGTTGAAAAGAAACAGAGTGTAAAAAATTTTTACAACTGTAAAAATTTTTTACACTCTGTTTCCTCTTGAAAAACAACTTAAATTTTTATAAGTGTTTATCCCTGCTCCCTAATATCTATCCAGAACCACCAGACGACTAACACCAGCAAGTAGAGGTGTGACTTCAAAAACTCCTGCTTTTCACTGCTTCCAGCTTCCTATTCTTAATTGGCATTTTTATCTGTCTGCTTTCAAGGAGCCGCTAGATGTTAAAAAGGTTATTTGGTTTTGCGAGCAACGATCTTGCTTTGCCTTCTTTTCTGCACATGGAGGGAATTATGAGCAGATGTTACGCTCGAATGTTTCTTCTTTTTATATCAATTGCCCTTTCGAGTTGGATACCAGAACATGCTGCCGCCGCTGCCAGTTGCTCCCTGCCAAACAACCCCGACTATGGCGCCAACATCGGTTTCCAATATGTTGCTCAGGCGTGTGCTCAAGGAGGAAAGTTCGTATACAACTATTTTGATCTCAACTGTAACCAAAGCAGTCAGGTAGAAGGACTCAATGAATCTGTGGGCAGTACTCCACGAACTCCCGACGAAATGCAAGCAGCACTTATCAATTATTTGAATGCTGTATATCCTGACGGGTCCCCAAGCGCCAGCTACAAGACATCTCTCAAGATGTTCAGGAATTCCACGGGATCTTCTTTTATCTTTGTGGTGGGGTCTTATTCGAAATACAATCAATCGATAGACGGCAAGAATATGGGTTCCAGTACATACGCCTACTGGCCCACGTTCAATCGGCTGGATTTCAACGTCTTTAACTATCCCAGCGGTCAGACTCCCCCCTGTTGTCTAACAATGGCTCCCACTTCATCGCCACGATCCTTCAAACCGTCAATGGACGAGAAGGCTTCGTTCTTCGGCAATATCTCATCCAATTACCCCATCAGCTGGTTATTTTCTATCAATGGCTCCTCAGCCTCTGGCTCGGGTTCAGGGAGTTACACGTGGAGTGGTAAGGATGCCAACGGTTTTCCTCTGCCGGCAGGGGTTTACTCCGGCACGTTCTCAGCTACTTCAGCCACGTGTTCAGCCACCGGGACCGCAGATATCAATATTGTCGATCCTCCCAAGCAATGCCCGACAAAGCTCAACTTCGGTTCCACCGCCGATGTCACCACCGGCAACCTTTCCTTCAACCAGGAGCTCTTTTCCACCAGAGGAGGCACCTTTCCGCTCTCCTTTTCCCTTAACTACAACAGCCTCGACACCACTTCAGGCCCGATCAGTCAAGGATGGCGGCATAGCTACGACATAATGCTCCTCACCAGCGGCAACGGCAGGGTTCTGTTCGAAGGGGGCAAGCGGCATGTCTACACCTGGAGCAACGGGGCTTATGTACCGGAGGCAGGCGATACGTCTTTATTGAACAGCAGCGCAACAGAGATCACCTTTGTAGACGGCCACAAGTACACCTTCAATGCAAACGGCACCATCAGCACCATCACGGACAAAAACGGCAATATCCTCACCTTCGCCTATACGGACACCGACCTCACAACAATCAGCGACGGTTGGCGCACCATCACCCTCGGATATGACACCGGGATCACACCCCATCGCCTAACCTCGGTAACGGACCCCAACCAGAACGAGTTCACCCTCACTTATCAGAACAACTTTCTGTGGAAGGTCATCAACCCCATCACCGATATGGGCACCCCAGCCGGCTATTGGGAATACACCTACACAACCGGGAATCTGCTGCAAACGAAGAAAGACCCCGGCGGCAACACCATTCAGTACGGCTACAGCGGCACCAAGGTAAACAGCTCCACCGACCCGAACAACAAAACCCGTGGCATCGTCTATCCCACCACGACAGAAGATGTACGCACCACCACTTTCACGGAAAAAGACGGCGGCCAGTGGCAGTATACCTACGACATCCAGAGCGGATTCTTAAAGGAAAAGACCCTTATTGGTGGCAAGAAAACCAGCTATTACTACAACTCCGATACAACGCTGCGGGCCAAGACTGAGCCATTCGACAATAACTTCCTCACCACCTTCTACACCTATGACCAATACGGTAACCAACTGACTCAGACGGACCCGGTAAATATCTCCACTTATGTCCCGGCAATCGACCCACAAACCGTTGACATTGCCTCTTTGGCAAATCGCAACCCACCGATCAAGACAGCGCTTCGCTATACTTACGACCCGGTCTAT
Organism: Geobacter sp. PheSNFMC; assembly: GCF_059620965.1. Classification (NCBI taxonomy): domain Bacteria; kingdom Pseudomonadati; phylum Thermodesulfobacteriota; class Desulfuromonadia; order Geobacterales; family Geobacteraceae; genus Geobacter; species Geobacter sp. PheSNFMC. The sequence goes on along the minus strand of NZ_JCAMRN010000111.1, from coordinate 3,835 downwards.
TTAGATCAGATTGCCTCGGTTACCGATGAGCGCTTTACCCCCATCAGGACCACTACCTATCAATACTCGACCGTCAATGGCCTCAAGGTCACCACCGTCACCGATCCTGAAGGCAAGCAAGCCGTTACCAGGGAGAACGCAAACGGCACCATTGCCGAGGTGGAGGACGGCAACGGCAAAAAGACAGTTTATACCTATTATCCCGACACTCCCGAAAACCGTGCTGCCAGTTTGGCCGGTCAGCTGGAATCGATCACCGGCCCGGACAACGTGGTCACCCGCTATACCTTCTACGACTTAAACGGCAATCCCGAAGAAATCATCGTCCGGGATGCCGCTGGGCGGGAAACAACCACCGTCCAGGAATACGATGCCCTGAACCGGCTGCGCAAAGTCACCCGCTACGCGGCCGGATTTCCCGATAACATCACCCGCTACGGCTACGACAACAACGGTAACCGTAACTCGGTCATTGACCCCGAAAACCATGAAACAAAGTATGAATACAACTTCCAGGGACAGGTCACAAAAGTAACCGATGCGCGGCTGAAGGATACCACCTACGAATATGGCGCTACCGGTTGCCCTTCCTGCAGCGGCGTAGACAAGCTGACTGCCGTTGTCGATGCCCGACTGAAAAGGACTTCATACCAGTACAACACCCTGGGCCAGCTGGAGAGGGAAACCGACCCGCTCAACAAGGTCATTCGTTACACCTACTACGACAACGGCCTGTTGAAAGAAAAGATCGACACCACCATCCCTACGGCAGAAGTGGTGCTGATTACTCACTACTACGACACCCAGGGACACCTAACCAAAAAGCATTACGCCGACGGCAGCGAAGCTGCCTATACCTATTACCCCGACGGCGCCCTCTGGACCGCCGCCAACCAGTACATCAGCTACACCTACACATACTACAACAACGGCTGGCTAAAGAGCGTCAGCGACTCAAACGGCCGCACCATCAACTACGACCTGTACGACAACATCGGCCAGAAAAAGACCGTCAACTACTTCCCCACAACTTCCGATGCAAAGACCGTCACCTACGGCTACGACGGAGCGAATCGGCTGGAAACAGTCACCAGTGCCGCAGGTACCTTCACCATAGGCTACGACAATTTGAGCCGCCGCAAGACAGTCACCTACCCCAACCTTATCACCGCCACCTACGGCTACGACGATCTTAACCGCCTCACCTCCTTGAGCCATGCGGCAGCGGGAGGCGGCATCGTCACCGAATCGGCCTACACCCACGACCAAGCCGGCAACCGCAAAACCAAAACCGGCACAGTCAACGAGAGCTACATCTACGACGAAATCTACCGCCTCACCGACACCGTCACCCCCCAAGGCACCGAAAAATATACCTACGACGACGTGGGCAACCGCAAATCGGGCCCCGGCACCAGGGACACCGAAGGCACCTACCAATACAACGACGGCAATCAGCTCATCAACGGCAGAACGTTAAGCTTCCTCTACGACAACATGGGCAACCAGACCACCCGCATCATCAACAACGCACCGGAAAAGGAATGGACCCTCACCTGGGACTTTGAGAACCACCTGACCAAGGTGGAGAAAAACAAAGGTACCAGCGAAAGCAGAATCACCACCTTCAAGTATGACCCCATGGGCAGAAGGATCGAGAAGAAGCACGTCACCAGCAAAGACAGCGTAGCAACAACCACGACCACCACCTACGTCTACGATGGTGACAACATAGCCCTGGAGATCACCAACGACGGCACCAATACCACCAAAACCTTCTATATCCACGGGCTCAATGTGGACGAGCCGCTGGCTATGGAGCGGGATGGCAGTTTCTATTACCACGCCGACGGATTGGGTAGTGTCAGTGCCATCACTGATGCCGCAAAAAACGTGGTTCAGCGCTATACCTATGACAGTTTTGGAATGTCGAAAGCAACGACCGGCCTCAGGAACAGCTATCTGTTTACCGCCAGGGAGTGGGACAGGGAGACCGGGCTGTATTACTACCGGGCACGGTACTATGACCCGATGACAGGAAGGTTCATCTCAAAAGATCCGATCGGGTTCGCTGGAGGGGATGTTAACCTATTTGCGTATGTTCAAAATAATCCAATTAATCTCACTGACCCTTCAGGTCTTGAATCAGCTGGGTACGGAGGCTGGGAAGCTCAATTCATTGGCGGCTATGGAGAATCGACTGTTTCCTGCTGCGATGGCCAAAAACTCCACCAGTTAAAATATAGAAAGGTGTGTTTGGGAGCAGGCTTTACTGCCGGGGTCTCGGGGGGCGTAGCGATAGGCTCTCAAGGAGCAAGTTGCAAGAATCCTCCACGATATATAGGGGGTGCAGAGTTTGGCTTCCCAATATTTGGGGCGCTTGGTGGTGAAGGGGGATATGGGGTTGGTTCTGGTTTTTTTGCTGGTGCTTCAGCCGGGGTAGGCGGCAAAGTAACGGCCTGTTTTTACTGGTTGGTGTCCAACACCGAAAAGGGGTGTTGCGGCCAATGACAGAAAACATTTTTGAAATAGTATTCAGAATATTTGGACCTCTGTCTGTGATTTCGATTTTTGCAATCGGATTCTACCTATATCGCCGAAATCTGTTTACGGCGTGGCAGCTTAGGACAGCGTTTTTCTGGCCTGAATTGATAATTAAGTACAGGGAGCATACGAGAAAAACCAGAGGGCAAACCGGAATTTGGTTCTATCTCTGTATTATTAGCATTATTTTATCTGTTATGTCGATTGTGGGGTTACTCGTTGTCCAAGTTATACTTCCAGTGCTCCAAACCAGCGGTAATAAATAGCGAATTTGCTGGCGAAACCGCGAGCTGTTTTGTTTTGCTGTGACAACTGTACCTTTACCGCCAGGGAGTGGGACAGGGAGACCGGACTGTATTACTACCGGGCACGGTACTATGACCCGATGACAGGAAGGTTCATCTCAAAAGATCCAATTGGCTTTAGAGGCGGAATAAATCTGTACTCTTACGTTCAAAACAATCCGATCACTCATACTGACCCAACAGGACTAGATACTTGGATAGGTGGGGAGGGATCAGGTGGAGCGCATATCATCTTGCTCGGAGGTTCTGGCGGAGGCGGAGTATTAACAAATATTTCTACGGGAGAAGCATGCGCATTCACAACTGTGTGTGGAAGAATAGGTCTCGGAATGTTTGCAGGAGGCGGGACTAAAGCCATAGGCTCCATATTTGGACCTAGCTGCGGGAAAGACCTTGGTGGATTAAACGTTTCTCTTGCGGGTGACCTTCTTGTCCCAGGTGGCCCTGGTGGAGGCGGAAATATCGGATACGGTGGAGGTGTTGGCGCAGGGGTAAGTGCTGGCCCCGAAGCAGGCGCCGGCATTTCACTAGGTGTCGATGTATGCTGGATTTCGGTAAAAAATTGTTGGAATACACCAAAAAAATGTAAGGATTGCCAAAAACAATGACTAAGCCAAGGAGAGTTTCTTATTTTTTGATGCTGATAGGGTGGCCCATCTTCTTAATATTTAGCATTGTCTATCCAAATAGACCGCTGCTAATAACAGGATGGATGATAGCTGTTGCCGGGGTTGTGATTTATTTCTATGACTTTGTGAAAATCATCAGATCTAAGTTTAAGAAATAAACATACACCAGCAGGGAGTGGGATAGGGAGATTGGGCTTTATTACTACCGGGTGTACAGAGACAGTAATCACCTGACAGTCCGTCCTTGAATGGGTTTCAGATTTACGCTGCCAGATTCGAGTTCTCAGTATCCGATTCTTCGTCCTTTGGCAAGCCTTCTATGAAGGCGGTGTACGGCGTTCTGCCGTTCATGTTGCG
>NZ_JCAMRN010000110.1:0-6373 GCF_059620965.1 Geobacter sp. PheSNFMC | reverse complement strand
CACGGGAGTGGTCAGGATGTTCTGGAGCTGCGTCTTCACGCTGCGCAGGGTCGAGTCCCCGGAGAGGACCCCTCCCTTCTTGGTGGTGGCATTGTACTCGGACTGCTTGTTGATCTGGGACATGGCCGCGTTGTAGGCGCCGACGAAGTCGTTGATCTTCTTGGTGACCCCGGATGTATCGTTCCCCACGGTAACCGTGGTGGTGGCTCCCCCCTCCTTGAGCAGGGTGAGTGACACGCCGGGGATCACGTCAGTGACGATGTTGGAGGTCTTGGTGATGGCAATGCCGTTTACGGAGAAACTGGCAGCCGCTCCCGCCTGATAGGCCGGGCCCGACTTGGTGATGGTGGGCGTGGCATAGGCGGTACCGCTGGCCGGGTCGCCGGTGAGGCCGGAGAAGTCAAGGGTGTAATTGTTCGTATCCTTGCCGGTGATGACGAGCCGGTAGGGATTCGCCGATCCGTCGTTGATGATCGACGCAGTCACGTTCGCGCCGGAGGCATTGATGGCAGAGGCGATCCCCTGGAGGGAGTTCTGGCCTTCGGCAATGGTGATGGGAGTGGCCACACCGCTAATGGTGAAGGTGCCGGTCTTGAAATTGAGCTCGTCTGCCGAGGCATACCCCTGATCAACCACCTGACGCTCGTTCTTTGCCAGGGAGTTTACCGTCAGGGTATAGCTGCCCGGCGATGCGATGCTGGACGACGTGGCCGTCGCGACCGTACTGTCCCCCACGGACGTGGTCTTGCCCATGAAGCCGGTGGCGGTATTCATGCCGGCAGCCAGTGTCTTGAATGAGTTCAGCAGGTTCGTGACCTGGTTGTAGACATCGATCTGGCTGTTGATCGTGCTCTTCTTGCTCTCCAGGATCCGCTCGGGAGCGCGCTCCAGATACATGAGCTGGGAAATGAGCGTATTTGAGTCCAGTCCCGTTGCCAATCCGCTAAACGATACGCTTGCCATGTGCGTTTCCTCCTCGGGAACCGGAGATGCAAAACCGGCTCCACCTTGAATCAGTACAATCGAAAAACGCTTCCGGAAAAGAAGCGCGGCGTTTTCAGGCCACGCAGCCCTTGGCCGGGTGCACTACCCAGCAGGGTGCCATCCCTGCTTATACGTATCGACCTGATCGGGAAAAACTTTAGCGGCGAGAGACGGGAGTGTCAACTATTTGACCAAACCCGCAGTGGAGCGAGGCAGAGAGAGTCAGATTTTCGACCCTGAGAAACCGCGGGGAGAAACGGGGAGCACGATGCGCTCCGTCAATAAAGAAAGGGGAGAGGCATGTGCCTCCCCCCTTTGCATGACCTGAACTGCCAGTCGGATTAACGCAGGAGCGAAAGAGCCGACTGCGGGGTCTGGTTGGCCTGGGCCAGGATGGCGGTGCCGGCCTGGGTCAGGATCTGGGCGCGGGTCAGGGCTGCGGTCTCGGAAGCAACGTCAACGTCGCGGATCCGGGATTCTGCGGCGGAGAGGTTCTCCACCGACACCTGGAGGTTGTTGATGGTGGACTGGAGGCGGTTCTGGACCGCACCCAGGGTACCACGGATGCCGGAGACGTTCTTGATGGCCGAGTCGATGGAGTCAAGGGCGGCCTTGGCGGCGGCACCATCGGTACCGGTGACGCTGGCGGTGCCAACGCCGATGGAGCTGGCGCCGGCAGCACTGATGGAGACGGAGATCACGTCATTGCTGGTATTGCGCGAACCAACCTGGAACGAGTAGGTGGCGGAGGTGCCGTCCAGAAGCTTGGAGCCGTTGAACTCGCTGGAGCTGGCAATCCGGTCGATCTCGCCCTTGAGGGCCTGGAACTCGGAGTCGATGTAGCCACGCTGCTCGGAAGAAACGGTGCCGGTAGCAGACTGGGTGGCGAGCTCCCTCATCCGGACCAGGATGTTGCTGACCTCGTTCAGAGCACCTTCAGCGGTCTGCACGAGAGACACGCCGTCGTTGGCGTTGCGGACGGCCTGGTTCATGGAGCGAATCTGAGCCCTCATGTTCTCGGAGATGGCCAGACCGGCGGCGTCGTCACCGGCGCGGTTGATCCGATAGCCGGACGAGAGGCGCTCAAGGGACTTGCCAAGGGACAACTGGGTGATGTTGAGGTTCCGCTGGGCGTTGATGGATGCGACGTTGGTGTTTACTGTGAGTGCCATGGTGTACTTCCTCCTTGAGTGTGATTCGGGGTTTCCTTACCCCTTGGGTGTGCAAGCCGAAAGCCATGACGTTGCCGGCGCCCAGCCGGGCCCGACGCGGGTGCCGTCCACGCCCTGCCTTTCAACTTTCATCTTCGGTCGACGTGCGAAGCGCCGCCGTTTAGTTCACGTATCGGCGGCAGCCGGAAAAGCTTTAGAAAAAAAATCGCGTGTCCCTTATTTTTTTCTCAAAAAGCAGTCGCTCCGCGCACGGCGGGAGGATTAGCCCAAATTACGCACCGTTGCCAAGCTATGCCACAGAGACAGCGCCGGCCGCGCTCCCCGTGCCGGACGCCCTGCCCCTGGCGGCCTGATCAAAGAAGGGCTGTTTGGTGGTATACCTGCTCCCCTCCAGGACGATCTGCTTGGCAAGCATCCGCTTCGGGTTGAGCGCGATGGGCCCCTGGAGGTTGACCGTGATGTCGAAGGGGTCTGAGGCCATGGTCACGACCGCCAGCAGCAGCACCTCATCGCCGTCGTTCACGCAGAGCTTTTCGCTCTCTTCGGCGGTGAGCTTTACCGCGTAGTCCGGCGCGCACTCCTTGGTGTCCACCACCACGAAGGCCAATTCCGGGTTCTCCACCGACTGGAACCAGCAGAAGGGGGTTATGTTTTGTGGGGTGAGCAGGGCAAAGCGTTTCTCGGAGAATCCGAGCATCCCGTCGGGCATGGTGATGATTTTCGCCTCGTCGATGACTATCTCGCCGAAACGCGTGGTGGTCACGTTCACGTTCTTACTCCTTCCCGTCCGCGCCGAGGCAGGTTACCGCCTTCTCCAGGTCCGCCAGGTTCCACGAAGCGGCGATCTGGTTTTCGCGCTGAACCTTGAGGTAGATTTCCTCACGGTAAATGCGCAGGTCATTGGGAGCCTCGATGCCGAGCCGCACCTGGTTTCCCTTCATCTCCACCACCTTGATCCTGATGGAATCACCGATGGTGACTACTTCTCCCATTTTTCTGGTCAGTACTAACATACGCCCTCCTGGCGCCCTTCCCCCTACGAGAGGTAGTCAAGAAGTGAAACTTGCGAAATTTTCCCCGACGCCGCGATCGCCGCTTCAAAAGCCGTCTGCTGCTTGGTCAGGTCGCTGATGACCTGCATGAAATCCACGTCCTGCTTATCGGAGAGAACCTTTGTGAGGCTGAACTTCATCTCCTCGATGACGTTCTTCTGGCTTTCGAGCCGGTTCATGCGGGCGCCGAGATCGGTGCGGTTCGACAGGACCTGGGACAGGGCGGACTCCAGGTTCGGCAGTTCCGCCTGCACACCCGCCTGGTCGTTGGCACTCAGGGCCGTGATCAGGTTGTCGAACGTCCCGATGATGTCGGTACCGGTGGACCCCGGCGGAGTGCCGCCACGGAGCAGGTTGCCGCCCGAGTAGTTGATCGGCACGAAGGCGCCCCGGTCGATCTCGATGGTAATGCTGTCATCGGTGCCGTTGAACGCTCCCGCGGCATCGAAGGGAGGGGTGTCGTTCTTGAACCCTCCGAACACGTAGCGACCGTTGAGCTGGGTATTGCCGAGCTGAATGAGCTGGTTGCGCAACTGGATGATCTCGTTCATGCCCGATTCCCGGGCCTTGGCATCGCTGGTGGCGTTGGCCATCTGCACCGTCAGCTCCTTGGCCCGGATGAGCACGTTCCCCATCTCGTCCATGGCCGCCTCGGTCATGGAGAGCCAGGAAATGCCGTTGGAGATATTGCGCGAATACTGATCCCCCGCCGCCATGAGCGACTTCATGTGGAGAATCTGCTGGGCCGTGACCGGATCGTCCCCCGGAGCGCTGATCTTCACGCCGGTGGATGCCTGCTGCTCCAGCTCCTCCATTCGCCGCCTGATCGTCTGGAGGCTGTTGAGGACCAGGTTTGCCGTGGTGTTTTGCGTTACTCTCATGGCGTTTTCCTATCGAACGAGTCCGAGGATGATGTCTATCATCTCGGTTCCCGTGTTGATGAGTTTCGCGGCCCCCTCGTAGGCCTTCTGGTACTTGATGAGGTTTGCCAGCTCCTCGTCGAGAGAGACCCCCGACTGGGATTCGCGCAGATTGTTCAACTGCTTCAGGACTCCCTCGGACAGCGCTGCGCTCCGCTCTGCATTCTGGACCGACACGCCCACCTTCCCCACCAGGGAGTTGTAGAAACCGCCCAGGGTCATGTTCCCGCCCGACAGGGGCAGGATCTTGTCGAACAGGGAAGCGATGTCCTTGGCATTGGTGTTGTTGCCGGTCCCCCCCACGGCGGGGTCGGCATTGGCGGCGGCGATGTCGTTGGTGTTGGTGATGGCGACGGATATCCCTCCCAGCCCGCTGTATCCCGCCATGGTCGCCGGCGTGGTGAAGAAGCCGATCCCCGTGGAGCCGGTGAGGCCGAAGCCGCTGGAGTGAACCGCGTTCACCTCGGTTGCCAGGGTATAGGCCAGCTCATCGAGGTCGGCCAGAAACCCGTTCACGAGAGAATCGCGGACCTGAAGCGTTCCCCCCATTTCCCCCTGGCTGTTCCCCGGTCCCCCTGCGATGGAACTGATGTCCACGGCGGTGGTGCCGCCGGGGGCGGTGGAGTAGATCCTGTAGAAGCCCGAATTGGCCGCATCGGGCTGCAGTGAAAGGACTGCCGCGTCTTTGCCCAGGACCAGCGGCTGACCGAGGGAGAGGCTCACGTTGAGGGTGCCGTCGGTCTGCTCCATGTACGTGATGCCCACTTTTTCGGCGAGCTGACGCACCGCCAGATCCCGCTGGTCGCGCAGTTCATTGGCCCGGGCGCCCTGAATCTCTATCTGCTTGATCTGCTCGTTGAGGGAGGCAATCTTCCGCAGCTTGTCGTTGACGTTGGCGGTAATCCCTTCCAGGGACTGGTTTGCCTCGGTCCTGATGTCGTTGAGGTAGTTGTTGACCCGCTTGAACTGGTCCGCAAGCTGCTGCCCCCGCGCCAGGATCGCCTGCCGCTCGGGCTGGCCCTGGGGGTTGGCGGTCAGATCCTGCCAGGCGCCGAAAAAGTCCTGCAGCGACTTGCCCAGACCGTCGGTGGTGAACTCGTTGAAGAGTTGCTCGGCCCGCGTCATGGAGGCAAGCACCGTATCGCTCCACCCCTTGGTGGTGCTTTCGGACTTGAGTTGCGTCTGGAGGAAGTCGTCGTAGGCGCGCTGGATTTCAGCCACCCTTACCCCGTTGCCCAGGGGGAACCCCCGTTCCTGGGACACGGTGGCGGTGGTGAAAACGGTGGTCTGCTTCGAATAGCCGGGCGTGTTCACGTTGGTGATGTTCTCGCTGGTGACCTCAAGGGCGAGACGCTGCGCGGTGATGCCTGATTTGGCTATGTCGAGGAGGCTCAGGATACTCATGTCAGATCTCCTTCCGGAGAATGCCGCCGGAGGAGCGTTCCACCATGGAGCCGGAGTGGCCGTAGGTTTCGGCTACCGTGAGGCGGCTCTGGAAAAATGCCAGGGACCGTCCCACCGTGACCATGGAAGTCTCCAGCAGCCGCCGGTTGTCGGCAATCATGTCGCGGATTTCCCGGGCAAGGGTCGAGAGCCTGGCCTGGAGCCCGGCAAGTTCAGCCTTCTCGGGCGAGGGGGTTCCGGTCAGAAGGGGCGACAGGGTTGCCTCGCCCAGGCCTCTGGCGCGGGCTTCGTCGGCGATGACCTTGCGGCAGTCGTCATCAAGCTCTTCCATGCGTGCCACCACCTGCACCTTGTGCTCGACCGCGGCCTGGAGCCGCTCGGCCTGGAGCGCCACGATGCTCGCACGCTCCTCTTCCAGCAGCCTGACCATCTCTTCCATGCTCGCCCCCCGGGCGTTCAGAAGCTCAACAAGCCGTGACAGTCCTTTGTCCATCCCCTGCATCTCCTCTCCCTAAACGTTCTGTCCTATCATGCGCATCGCCACCGAGCGGGCATCGACCCGGTACGATCCTTCGGCCATCTGCTGCCTGATCTCCGCGACCCGCTCGGCACGGAACGACTCGCCGTTGCCGGCCGCCTCCTTCAGGCGGTCGATGGCCGGTTTGTCGATGGAGAGATCTACCCGCTCCGTCACCGGCGCCGCCTCGGCCCTGGCCGCGTGCCCCGCGCCCGCCTTCGGCGGTGCAGCGGGAGGCGCCCCCGCGCTGGAAAGGGATACGATATCGCTATCAATCAGCATAGCTATCGGGCACCGTTCTTTTCATCCGCGGCCGGCTTCGCC
>NZ_JCAMRN010000109.1:0-6562 GCF_059620965.1 Geobacter sp. PheSNFMC | reverse complement strand
GGTTGCCGTGCTGTGCAGCAGAAGCAGGCGCGCGCCGGTCAGGTCTGCATCTTCGGTAATGACCCGGTTCTTGTTATAGAACGAATGGAAAGCACCGGCCAGTTCCTGCAGGTAGTAGGTAATCCGGTGGGGTTCGAAATTGAGCGCGCTTCCTTCCACGATCTCGGGAAACGAGCTCAGCAGCTTCACGAGTGCCAGTTCCTCGGGAGTCCCCAGGCTTTCCAGGCTGGCCCGATCAACGGACGGCGGGACGATCCCCTTGTCGGCCGCGTTTTCGAAGATGCTGCAGATGCGCGCATGGGCATACTGCACATAGTAAACGGGATTTTCGAGGGTCTGCTGCTTGGCCAGATCGATATCGAACACCAACTGTGAATCGGGCTTGCGCATGAGGAAGAAGAACCGCGTGGCGTCGCGGCCCACCTCGTCGATGAGATCGCGCAGGGTAACATAGCTTCCGGCCCGCTTGGAGATCTTCACCTCTTCGCCGCCACGCATGACCGTGACCATCTGGTGGAGAACGTACTCGGGCCAACCCGTGGGGATCCCCGCGTCAAGAGCCTGGAGCCCCGCCCTCACCCGGGTAATGGTACTGTGGTGGTCGGCACCCTGCTCGTTGACGACCCGGACGAATCCCCGTTCCCACTTGTTGAGATGGTAGGCCACGTCGGGCACGAAGTAGGTATAGCTGCCGTCCGACTTGCGCATGACCCGGTCCTTGTCGTCGCCGAACTCGGTGGTCCTCAGCCAGAGAGCTCCGTCCTGCTCATAGGCATGGCCCTTGGCAACGATGCGCTGCACCACGTCGTCAACCCGCCCCTCGGCATAGAGGCTCGATTCGAGAAAGTAGACGTCGAATCCCACGTCGAATGCCCGCAGATCCTGGTCCTGCTCCCGCCGCAGATACGCGACGGCAAAGCGGCGGATCGCCTCCATGTCGTGGGGGTCTCCGGCCGCTGTCACGTGCTGGTCGCCGGCATCGACGGTCTCGCGGTTCAGGTAGGAGCGGGCCACGTCCTTGATATACTCGCCCTGGTAGCCGTCAGTGGGCCACGAGGGATCTCCCGGCTCGACACCGAGGCAGCGGGCCTGTACCGACAGCGCCAGGTTGGCGATCTGCTGGCCGGCATCGTTGTAGTAGAACTCGCGGGTCACATTCCAGCCGATTGCGGCAAGGAGACGGCAGATGGTGTCGCCGATGGCAGCGCCGCGACCGTGCCCGATATGCAGAGGCCCGGTGGGATTGGCGCTGACGAACTCCACCTGCACGTTCTTCCCTGCGCCGGTCCCGCTTTTGCCGTAGTCCCCGCCTTCGTGTTCGATTCTGCGAAGTACCCGGCACCAGGCACTGGTGCGCATTCTGAAATTGATGAAACCGGGGCCGGCAATGTCAACCGACTCGACCAGGGACTCCTGATCGTTCAGGTGGGAGATGATACTCTCGGCTATTGCCCGCGGCGCCTTTTTTTCCGCCTTGGCCATGAGCATGGCTGCGGTGCATGCGAAATCTCCGTGCTCTTCGAGGGCCGGCTTTTCAACCACAATATCGGGCACGTGGCCCGAGGCGAGGGTGCCGTCCGCGAAAGAGCGCTCAAGCGCCTCGCGCACCAGATCCCTGACCGCATCTTTCATGGAACCTTCCATCTGATTCATTTCGTCTCCTCATTGGGCTCTTCTTCCACGTCCTTGATGGAGACGTCTCTCGAAAAATCGGGACAACGGGCTCCGCCGTCGGTGACGCAGAATTTTTTGGCGCAATTAGCCCGCCAGGCGCAGACCGCGCAGGATTGTTTTCGCGTGGTACTCATGTTGACACTCCTGAACCGGAAACGTGCTAAGAGCCGAAAAGCCTAATGCTTCGCGCCAACAGCAGTGGATACCGGCTGCTGGGGCTTGGCATCGGGCCTGTCGGCCGCGGCGGGAAACTGGTACACTATTTCGTTCGGTCTCACGAGGCCGAAATCCTTGCGTGCGATGCTTTCGAGGTATCGCCTGTCGGATTTGAGAGCCTCGATCTCTCTTTTGAGCTTTTCGTTCTCGTCACGGACGACACCGACCTTTTGGCGAATCTGATCCCTTTCGTTGCTCAGATGATAGATCCGCAACAATCCCCGTTCACCAAACACGGTGAAATACAGGATAAAGAGTATGCACCCGGTCGGGATGAGATACATCCGCTTCCGCATGATTTCCTCCGTACTGCTATCCGGTCGGGGTCAGGCCGGCAAAGTACTCGATGGTTTGTGCAAGCCCCTCGTCAAGGGATACGCGAGGCTCCCAGCCAAGGATCGTCCGGGCCAGGGTGATGTCGGGCTGACGCTGGCGAGGATCGTCGGAAGGGAGCGGCCGATAGATGATCTGCGAGGACGAACCGGTCATCGCGATGATCCGCCGGGCAAACTCGATAATGGGTGTCTCTTCCGGGTTTCCAAGATTTACGGGCCCACAGAACTGATCATGCTCCATGAGCGTCACGAGCCCGTCCAGCAGGTCGTCCACGTAGCAGAATGAGCGGGTCTGGCTGCCGTCGCCGTACACGGTGAGGTCTTCTCCCCGGAGGGCCTGCACCACGAAATTGGAAACCACTCGCCCATCGTGTTCTGCCATGCGCGGGCCATAGGTATTGAAGATGCGGGCGATCCGGATGTCGACCCCGTTCTGGCGGTGGTAGTCCATCATGAGGGTTTCCGCCACCCGCTTTCCCTCGTCGTAACAGCTCCGGATGCCGATGGGGTTCACGTTTCCCCAGTAGGTTTCGGGCTGGGGATGAACCGTGGGATCGCCATAAACCTCCGAAGTGGATGCCTGGAGGATGCGCGCCCTGACGCGCTTGGCAAGCCCCAGCATGTTGATGGTTCCCATCACGCTGGTCTTGATGGTCTTAACCGGATTGTACTGGTAGTGAACGGGCGACGCAGGGCACGCCAGGTTGTAAATCCGGTCCACTTCCAGCAGGATCGGCTCGATGATATCGTGACGGATGACCTCGAAACGATGAAAATCCATCAGCCGGTCGATATTGCGTTTCGATCCGGTGAAAAAGTTGTCGAGGCAGAGCACGTCGTGCCCCTGCCCCAGAAGCAGTTCGCACAGATGAGAACCGATGAATCCGGCGCCGCCGGTTACCAGGATGCGCATCAATCGCTCTATTTCTCCACGAAGCCGGAGCCGTTGCGGCCGATTCCGTGGTAAACGAAGCCCATTTCCTTCAGGCGGTGCGGATTGTAAAGATTGCGCCCATCAAAAATGACCGGCGTTTTGAGCTGTTCGGCGATCCGTTCGAAATCGGGGTTGCGATACTCGTTCCACTCGGTAACGATGGCGAGTGCATCGGCACCGGCAAGGATGTCGTAGGGACTGGAACTGCTGTAGAGGATGCGATCACCGAAAATTTTTTGCGCCTCCCTGACCGCCTCGGGGTCATGGGCGCGGACCGAGGCACCCTCCGCCAGCAGCCGCTCGATCACGACAATCGAAGGCGCCTCGCGCATGTCGTCGGTACGCGGCTTGAATGACAGACCCCACACGGCAATGGTCTTGCCGGCGAGAGGACGTGACGCTCCCGCCCCATCTCCGGAAAAGTGCCGGAGGATCTTCTCGGGGATGAGCATCTTTTGCCGCTCATTCACCTCCTCAACCGCCTTGAGAAGCATGAAATCATAGCCGCACTCCTCCGCGGTCCGAACCAGGGCCTTCACGTCCTTGGGAAAGCATGATCCGCCGTAGCCCGCGCCGGGATACAGAAAATCGTAGCCAATGCGCGAATCTGACCCGATACCTTCCCGGACCGCGGAGACATCGGCACCCATCCGTTCGCAGAGGTTGGCAATCTGATTCATGAAGGAAATTCGCGTAGCGAGCATGGCATTGGCGGCATACTTGGTCATCTCGGCACTACGCACGTCCATCAGGATCATGCGGTCGGTCTTGCGCATGAAGGGGGAGTAGAGCTCCTTCATCAGCTCGGCGGTCCGCACGTTGTCAACGCCGATGACGACACGGTCGGGCTTCATGAAGTCGTCAATGGCCGCTCCCTCCTTGAGAAACTCGGGATTGGACACCACGTCGAACTCATAGTTGACGCCGCGGCGGGTCAGCTCCTCCTGTACGACGCGCCGCACCTGGTCCGCCGTGCCGACCGGGACGGTGGACTTGTCGACGATGATCTTGAACCCCTCCATGTGGCTCCCGATGGCGCGAGCCACGTCGAGCACGTACTTGAGGTCGGCGGAGCCGTCTTCACCTGGCGGGGTGCCCACTGCTATGAAGTTCACCAGAGACGCCTTCACCGCAGCGGCGAGATCGGTGGTGAAGGTAAGCCGCCCCTCTGCGCTGTTGCGGATCACCATCTCCTTGAGCCCCGGCTCGTAGATGGGAATGACACCCTCCCGGAGGCCGGCTATTTTCTCTTCATTTACATCCACGCAGACAACGGTATTGCCGCTTTCGGCAAAGCAGGTTCCGGCAACGAGCCCCACATAGCCGGTGCCAATGACGCAGATTTTCATGAACGCCCTCCAGACGGAAACATCAGCAGATTTTTATAGCACGGAAACCCCGGTCACTGCCAGAGATTTCCGTACCCAGGCAGCGTCACGGGGGCGGGGACCGTCGTGGACTTTTACCCATGTTCGGCTACCATTATGGTCAGAGCAGGAGAAAGGAGGCCGATCATGAACAGATCGTTCCGGTTGGTGATGATGGTCCTTGCCTGTGCCGTCCTGGCGGCATGCACGCGGGTTCTCAGCGACGAGGCACGGCGCCTGGTGGATCCGACCGTAACCTTTGCGGGACTGAAGGCGAATCCAGACGCCTTTCTGGGGAAATTCGTCATGCTTGGCGGGGTCATAGTCGATACGAAAAACAGCAGGGATGGAGGACAAATCGAGGTAATGCAGGTCGGTCTCGACGAAAGCGGCATTCCCGACGACACCTTCCGCTCGGAAGGACGATTTCTGGCCATCTCCGCACAGTTCCTCGATGCGGTGATCTTCAAACCGGGGCGTCTGGTGACCCTGGTGGGAGAGATCAAGGGCAAAAAGGTGCAGCCCCTTGACGAAGTGGACTACAGCTACCCGGTGGTTGCCATCAAGGAGATCCATGTCTGGAAGAGCCAGGACTACGAGAGTGGATATCCCTATCCGACGCCGGCGCCCTATTACTACTACGATCCCTACTGGTACGGATTCTGGCCCGGCCCTTACTGGCACCGCCCGCTCGGTCCCGTCTACCGCAGGTGGTGAGCACCCTCTCCCGCGTCGAATCAAGATGGGGCGGTCTTTGCGACCGCCCCATCCGTGTCCCCCCTATCGGCCCAGCATCATCTCCATGAGCCTGAACCCGTCCTCGACCATCAGGCCGGCTGATCGCGCCGACTCTTCGTCGTAGCCGGCCACGCCGGCGTTCTCCGAGGTTTCGCCGCTGAAGAGGATGAACGGCACCGGAGCATCGGTGTGGGTCTTGAGCCGCAACGGCGTCGGGTGATCCGGCGTGCAGAGGATTCGGTACGATCCGAACTTCTCCATGCCCGCCATGATGGGACCCACGACCCGGGCATCGAAATCTTCGATGGCCTTCAGCTTGTGCTCCAGGTTGCCGCAGTGGCCCGCCTCGTCCGGGGCTTCCACGTGGAGGTAGACGTAATCGTGTGCTTCAAGCGCCTCAAGTGCGGCAGCTACCTTTCCCTCGTAATTGGTATCGATATAGCCGGTGGCCCCTTCAACCTTGATCACGTCCAGACCGGCGCACACGCCGATGCCGCGCACCAGGTCCACCGCGGAAATGACGGCGCCGGCAAGGCCGAACTTTTCGCGGAAAGACGCCATCCGGGGCGCCTTGCCATGCCCCCAGAGCCAGATGGAGTTTGCGGGAACCTTTCCCTCTTCGAGCCGGCGCCGGTACTGGGGATGATTGTTGAGCACGAGCTGCGAGGAGTTCATGAGCTCTATCAGCCGATCCGCCCCCTCCCCCTTTGGCAGGTGCTCGAGGATGCTCTGCCCGGAAATATCGTGAGGAGGAACCACGGTCATGCCGCTCTTCCCATTGCGCCAGACCATGAGATGACGGTAGCCGACCCCGGGATAAAACTGGAATTCCTCCGTGCCCATTACGTCCTGGATCGCCTCGATGAGCTCCCGGCCCTCGGCCGTGGAAATGTGGCCGGCCGAATAATCATTCATGACGAGCGTACCGCGGGTCGGCGCCAGGTTCACCAGATTCACGCGAAAAGCAACGTCGGCGGGGCCCAGTTCCACGCCCATGCTGGCCGCTTCCAGGGGCGAACGCCCGGTGTAGCAGGCGCGGGGGTCATAGCCGAACACCGAAAGGTTAGCCACATCGCTGCCCGGGGGATACCCCTTTGGCACGGTACGGGCGAGGCCGATTTTGCCCCGGCGTGCCATGGCATCCATATGGGGAGTCCGTGACGCCTGGAGCGGCGTTTTCCCGCCCAGTTCCGGCATCGGCTCGTCGGACATGCCATCTCCGAGTAACACAATGTACTTCATGTCAGTTCCTTTCATCACAGGATCAGGATTTCACTTCACGTTACCATCTCCACACC
>NZ_JCAMRN010000108.1:0-6638 GCF_059620965.1 Geobacter sp. PheSNFMC | reverse complement strand
CGCTCAATAGCAAGTTGGACATAAAAAAGGTTAAGCGGAAAAATGACAGAAAAGTCAAACGGCGCTCACCGCTATTTCAAACTGACCAGATCCGCAATAAGAAGTTACAAGAAAGATGATCCACTTGAAACAACGCGAAATCTAAGACCAGAATATTTCAGATGGGACGTAAACTGGGGAATCGGGATGTGGTTTGCTACTGTCCTCTTGATTTTACTCGCAATAGTAGCTGACTCATCCTGCTTCCCTTCCAACTCATATTCGACAAAAAGTGAATCAATACAAAGTCCAACCACGGCCTTAGACGCGGCCCGAGACCGGTCAAGGCCGCAGCCGTTGTCCCTCCCATGCGTAGCGCAGCGAAACCGTGCCGGAATGGTACAATGGTGTCGTATGTAGACGCGGCAATAGCGGCCGAGCCACTGCCATTCGACTGCGGGCACATCGTTGACCTCGGCCCGGGGTGGCTCATCTCAAAGGAGAAATGACATGGACAAGCCGGCAAAGAACACGATTTGCCTGTGGTACGATGGCGACGCCGAGGAGGCTGCGCGGTTTTACGCCCGGACCTTTCCCGATTCGTCCGTTGGCGCGGTGTTCCGCGCACCGGGAGATTTTCCGTCCGGGAAGAAGGGGGACGTGCTGACCGTCGAGTTTACGGTGATGGGCATCCCGTGCCTCGGACTCAACGGCGGACCTGAGTTCACGCACAACGAAGCGTTTTCGTTTCAGGTCGCAACCGTTGACCAGGACGAGACGGATCGCTACTGGAACGCGATCGTCGGCAACGGCGGCCAGGAGAGCCTGTGCGGCTGGTGCAAAGATAAATGGGGAATTTCCTGGCAGATTACGCCGATCGCCCTGACCAGGGCGGTCACCGATCCCGATACCGCTGCCGCCACGCGCGCGTTCGATGCGATGATGCAGATGAAAAAGATCGATATCGCCGCAATTGAGGCGGCGCACCGCGGGTGAGATTGCATTCCTCGCACCATCATGAACCCGGAGGCTTCCCATGCCTGAAATGAACTACCGCGATGCCCTGAACCTGGCCCTGAAGGAGGAGATGCGCCGCGACCCGTCGGTGGTGGTCTGGGGAGAGGATGTGGCCCTGTACGAGGGGTCCTTCAAGGTGACCCGCGGGCTGCTGGCCGAGTTCGGCGAGGAGCGGGTAAAGGATACCCCCATTTCGGAGAACTCCATCGTGGGGGTGGCCGTGGGCGCGGCCATGGGGGGCTTGAGGCCCGTGGCGGAGCTGATGACGGTGAATTTTGCGCTCCTGGCCATGGACCAGATCGTGAACCACATGGCCAAGATCCGCTCCATGTTCGGGGGCCAGACCTATCTCCCCATGGTGGTCAGGGCGCCGGGGGGCGGGGGGAGCCAGTTGGGGGCCCAGCATTCCCAGAGCCTGGAAACCTACTTCATGCACTGCCCCGGCATCCATGTGGCGGTGCCGGCCACACCGGCGGATGCCCGGGGGCTGCTCAAGGCGGCCATCCGCGACGACAACCCGGTCATGTTCCTGGAGCACGAGCTGCTCTACAACAGCAAGGGCGAGGTGCCCGACGACCCGGAGTCCGTCATCCCCTTCGGAAAGGCGGATGTGAAGCGGGAGGGCAAGGACCTGACCATTGTCGCTTATTCGCGCATGACCATCCTGGCGCTCCAGGCGGCGGAGGAGCTGGCAAAGGAGGGGATATCCTGCGAGGTGGTGGACCTGCGGACCCTGACCCCCCTCGACACGGCGACCTTCACGGCGTCGGTGAAGAAGACCGGCCGGGCCGTGGTGGTGGAGGAATGCTGGCGGAGCGCCGGGCTGGGCGGGCACCTGGCCGCGATCATTGCCGAGGAGTGCTTTGACCGGCTCCTGGCGCCGGTGCGGCGGGTGTCGGGACTCGACGTGCCCATGCCCTATTCGCGCAAGATCGAGAAGCTCTGCATCCCGCAGCCGGAGACGATCGCCGCGGCGGTGCGGGAGACGCTGAGCGGAACGTACTGAGAAAGGGATATCCTCATGGCAACCGACATCACCATGCCCAAACTCTCCGACACCATGACCGAAGGCCGTCTCGTCTCCTGGAAGAAAGGGGTGGGCGACCCGGTTGAGCGGGGCGATATCATCGCCGAGGTGGAGACCGACAAGGCCACCATGGAGCTGGAGGCGTTCGCCTCGGGCGTCCTGACGGAACAGCGGGTGAAGCCCGGCGAGCTGGTGAACGTGGGCACGGTCATCGGCGTGATCGGCGGAGCGAACGAGGCCCGGCCAACGGAGCAGGCCGCACCCGCCCCCCCGGAGCAGGCCGACTGGCAGCCGCCATCGGAGGAACCGGCGAACGGGGCGGAGCCTGAGATCCCGGAGCGGGTGCTGGAGTTGCCCGAAGCATCGGAGCCGCCGGCGCCCCTGTTGCCGGGCGACGACACCAAAGCCTCGCCCGCTGTGCGCCGCCTGGCGCGCGAGAAGGGCATCGACCTGCACCAGGTGCGGGGGAGCGGTCCCGAGGGGCGCATCCTGATGGAGGACCTGGACCAGGCTGCGGCGAACGAGGAAGCCGTGACGGAGCAAGCGGGGCAGCCCTCTGCGGGCGAATCTCCCGCCCCGCCCGAGGCCGAGCCTATGACGCGCATGCGGAGCGCCGTCGCCCGGGTCACGGCCGAGTCGTGGCGCACCATCCCCCATTTCTACGAGACCGTCGAGATCGACATGAAGGCGGCCGGTGAGATCGTCCGGGAACTGAAGGGGAGCGGCAGCGCCGTGTCCTACAACGACCTGGTGCTCAAGGCCGCCGCCCTGGCCCTGACGCGGTTTCCCCGGATGAACGCCTCGTTCCGGGACGGAGGCGTCGTTGTCCACCGGGAGGTGAACATCGGTTTTGCCGTGGCCATGGAGGACGGGCTCCAGGTGCCGGTGGTAAAGGGGTGCCAGGGGCTGGCCCTGAAGGAGATCGCCCTCCAGACCGTGCGCCTGGCCGAGCGGGCCCGGAGCGGCGCCATCACCCAGGAGGAGATTTCCGGCGGCACCTTCAGCGTTTCGAACTTGGGGATGTACGGTATCGATGAGTTTGCCGCCGTGATCATGCCGTCCCAGGCGGCGATCCTGGCCGTGGGTGCCGTGGCGGACCGGCCCGTGGTGCGGGATGGGCAGCTGGCGGTCGGCCGGACCATGCGGGCGACCCTTTCCTGCGACCATAGGGTGGTGGACGGGGCCTATGCGGCCCAATTCCTGGGCGAATTGCGGAGGGTGCTGGAGAATCCGGTCCTGATGCTGGTATGATGGGGCAGTTTCCGGGCAGGGAGGTGCCGTGAAGATCGTGGATCTCGCCGCCATGGAGTACGCCGAGGCCTTTGCCCTCCAGGAGCGGCTCGTTGCCGACGTGGCTGCCGGCCGCGCGGAGGAGACGCTGCTCCTGCTGGAGCATCCGCCGGTCTATACCCTGGGCCGCGGAGGCGGTGGCGGAAGCCTTCCGGACCCGTCGGTGCGCCCGGTGGAGATCAACCGGGGAGGAGACGTGACCTGGCACGGCCCCGGCCAACTGGTGGGCTATCCCATCCTGGATCTGGGCCGGCGGGGCCGGGACCTGCACCGGTACCTCCGTTTTCTGGAACAGGCGTTGATGGACGCGGCCGCTGCCTTTGAAGTGGCGGCCTGGCGGGTCCCCGGCCGGACCGGCATCTGGACCGACGGGGGGAAGCTGGCCTCCATCGGGGTTGGGGTCCGGCGCTGGGTCACCATGCACGGTTTCGCCCTCAACGTCTGCAACGACCTGGCCCCCTTCAGCCGCATCCATCCCTGCGGCATCGTGGGCTGCCCGGTCTCCACCCTGTCCCGGGAAGCGGCCCGGGCGATCACCGTGGCCGACGCAAAGGCCGCGGTTGCCGCCGCCTTTGCCGGTCTGCCGGCCGACGCCCTGCCGGAGCAGCCCCGGGACGCTGCCGTCCACGCTGCGCCATGCGATGAATTCCATGCACCGTCAACCACTTCAAGGAGGCCACCGTGTCCACTGACCGTCTGAAACTCCCCGTCGAGAAGCTCCGCTGGACCTGCGATCCGGCGCAGTTCGAATTCACCACCACCGATGACCTGCCCGAACTGGAGGGAACCCTTGGCCAGGCCCGGGCCCTGGCATCCATCGACTTCGGCCTCGGCATCCACGAGAGCGGGTTCAACCTGTTCCTGGCCGGAGAGCCCGGCACCGGCCGCAGCTCTACGGTCAAGAACATCCTGAAGAAACGGGCAAAGGGCGAGCCGACCCCCTCGGACTGGGTCTACGTCAACAACTTCAAGTCGCCGGACCTCCCCATCACCCTGGCTCTGCCGGCAGGCAAGGGGAGCGAGCTGGAGCAGGACATGCGGGAGCTGATCTCCGCGGTCCGCTCCATCATCCCCAAGGCCCTGGACAGCAAGGAGTACGAGGCCAACAAGGCGACCATCGTCGAATCGTACCAGGAGCACAACAACGAGCTCTTCTCGGCCCTGGAGGCCGAGGCCCAGGGCAAGGGGTTCGCGCTCCAGCGGACCGTGTCGGGGCTGGTGATGGTCCCCCAGAAGGAGGACCGCAACTTCACCCAGGAGGAGTACGAGGCCCTGCCGGAGGAGGAAAAGGAACGGATCAGCACGGTGGGGCAGGAGTTGACCGACAAGCTGAACGACGTGCTCCGCCAGGTGCGCGAGAACGAGAAGCAGACCAAGGACGCCCTGGCCCAGCTTGACCGCGACCTGGGCAACGCCACCGTGGGGCATCACCTGGACCCCCTGCGGGAGAAGTACGGCGACAACCCCACGGTGGTGGAGTACCTGAACGCGGTTCAGGAGGACATCATCGCCAACCTGGAGGACTTCAAGCCCCAGCAGCCGGTCCAGTCCCCCATCCCGGGGCTCAAGCTCCCCCGCCAGGAGCCCTCCTTCGAGCGCTACCAGGTGAACGTGTTCGTGGACAACCACGATGCCGAGGGTGCTCCGGTGGTTTTCGAGCCCAACCCAACCTACAGCAACCTTTTCGGCCGCACTGAGCACATCATGCAGATGGGGGGAACCGCCACCACCAACTTCACCATGATCAAGCCGGGGGCGCTCCACAAGGCCAACGGCGGCTACCTCATCGTCGACGCCCGCGAGGTCCTCGTGAACCCTTACTCGTGGGATGCCCTGAAACGTTGCATCCGCAGCGCCGAGATCAAGTTCGAGGATCCCCTGGAGCAGTACCGCTTCATCACCATCGTTTCCATGAAGCCCGAGGCAATACCCTTGCAGGCCAAGATCATCATGATCGGTTCGCCGTGGATCTACTACCTCCTTTTCCACCTGGAGCCCGACTACCGCAAGTTCTTCAAGGTGAAGGCCGATTTCGACAGCCGCATCGCCCGCACCGCCGAGGTGATCAGGGATTATGCCCTGTTCGTGGCCACCCACTGCAAGAACGAGAAGCTGCTCCCCTTCGACCGGAGCGGCGTGGCCGGGCTCATCGAGTACTCGGCCCGGCTGGTGGAGGACCAGAACAAGCTCTCCTCGCAGTTCATGGAGATCGCCGACCTTATCCGCGAGGCGAGCTACTGGGCCGGCAAGGACGGCGGCCAGGTGGTTGACCATGGCCACGTGACCCGCGCCATCGAGCAGAAGATCTACCGGAGCAACCGGATCGAGGAGCGGATGCAGGAACTCTTCGATGATGGGACCATCATGGTGGATACCGACGGCGCGGCAGTGGGGCAGATCAACGGCCTGGCGGTCATGACCGTGGGGGATCACACCTTCGGCCGCCCGTCCCGGGTCACGTCCCGGGTCTGGCTGGGGCGGGCCGGCATGGTCAACATCGAGCGGGAGGTGAAGCTCTCGGGACCCATCCACGACAAGGGGGTCCTGATCCTCACCGGCTACCTGGGCGGGAAGTTCGCCCATGACAAGCCCCTCTCTTTTTCCGCCTCCATCTGCTTCGAGCAGAACTACGAGGGGGTCGAGGGGGACAGTGCCTCGTCCACGGAACTCTACTGCCTCCTCTCGGCCTTCTCGGGCCTTCCCGTCAAGCAGGGAATCGCCGTGACCGGCAGCGTCAACCAGCACGGCATGGTCCAGCCCATCGGCGGGGTCAACTACAAGATCGAGGGCTTTTACGCCGTCTGCAAGTCCCGGGGGCTCACCGGCGACCAGGGGGTCATGATCCCCGCGTCCAACGAGCGGCACCTGATGCTGAGCGACGAGGTGGTCCAGGCGGTGCGCGAGGGGAAATTCCACATCTGGAGCGTATCCACCGTCGACGAGGGGATCGAGATCCTGACCGGCGTTCCGGCCGGCGCGCTGCAGGAGGACGGCAGCTACCCTGAGGGGACCGTCAACTTCCTGGTGGACCGACGGTTGCGGGAAATGATCGAGAGCATGAAGAAGTTCGGCTCGTCCGGCGAGAAGGACGAGAAGAAGAATGGCGGGACTCCCGCGCCCGCCCTCGAGGGGGGGCAACCGTCATGAGACGGCTCGCCCCGGTGGCGGCCTGCGTGGCCCTGGCCCTGGCGGCCGGCTGCAGCGGCGGGTCCGGCGCTGGAGGCGGCGAGCTGTTCGCCACCCACTGCGCCGGCTGCCATCCGCAGGGAGGCAACACCGTCCACCCGGAAAAGACCCTGGCGCGGGTCAGGCGGGAGGCCAACGG
>NZ_JCAMRN010000107.1:0-6740 GCF_059620965.1 Geobacter sp. PheSNFMC | reverse complement strand
CCTCGGCCCTGGCCGCGTGCCCCGCGCCCGCCTTCGGCGGTGCAGCGGGAGGCGCCCCCGCGCTGGAAAGGGATACGATATCGCTATCAATCAGCATAGCTATCGGGCACCGTTCTTTTCATCCGCGGCCGGCTTCGCCGCCGGCACTACGGAGGGTTGCGTCTCACGGGGCAGAATCTGCTGCTCGATGAGGGGGGCCAGGCCGAGCCCGCCCGACGCCGCACAGGCCGTGGCATACTCCTGGTCGAGCATGGAGCGGAATATCTCCTCCCCCCTGCCGCCGCCGGTGAGGTCGTCCTTGCCCACGGTGTCGCGCATGGACTTGAGCATCATGCCGATGAACACGGCTTCGAACTCCCGGGCAACCTTCTTTGCCGCCATCCGTTCCTGCTCGACCTTCCCGGCCCGGGAAGCCAGTTGCCGGGCGCGTGCCGTTTCGGCGTCAGCCATGAGAGTTTCGGTCGGCATACGTGTGTGCATGATTCACCTATCGGCCACCATCGGGAAAACTTTAGCCATACCGGCCCTGTCCAGATGACAGCATGTTATGTGCCAAACTGCACGAGAGGGCGCCCGCGGGCACCCTCTCGTGAAACGAATACCGTAGCCGGAGAAACGTGTCAGATGACCGACAGTTCCGCCTGCATGGCACCGGCAGCCTTGATTGCCTGGAGAATGCCGATCAGGTCCCGCGGCGTCACCCCCAGGGCGTTGAGGGCACGCACCACGTCGCCGATGCTGGCTCCCTCGCGCAGCACGGCCAGCCCGCCGCTCTCCTCGGAAACCTTGATGCCGGTGCGGGGCACCACCACGGTCTCGCCCGTGCGGCTCAGGGGCTGGGGTTGGGAAACCCTGGGCGCCTCCTTGATCAGGAGGGTCAGGTTGCCGTGGGAGACCGCAACGGTGTCGATGCGGACATTCTCGCCGATGACGATGGTGCCGGTCCGCTCGTTCAGGACCACCTTTGCCGGGTTGTCGGGGCGCACCTCGAGGCGCTCCATGTCGGCGACGAATTCCACCACCCGCCCCTGATAGGCGTCGGGGAGGGAAATCATGACCGCCCCGGGGTCATTGCAGGTGGCCACGCCGGCCTTGAACTGCTCATTGACCGCCCGGGCGATGCGCGTGGCAGTGGTGAAATCCGGCTGGTGCAGATTGAGCCGCAGTTGCGACCGATCCGCCAGGACGTTTGGCAGTTCCCGCTCCACCAGTGCTCCGTTGGGAATCCGGCCGGCCGTGGGGTGATTTTTCTGGGCCGTTGCCGCCTGGCCGCCGTAGGAGAAGGAGTTGGTCAGCAGGCCCCCCTGGGCCACGGCGTAGACCTGGCCGTCGGCACCCGTGAGGGGGGTCATGAGCAGCGTGCCGCCGGCAAGGCTCTTGGCGTCGCCCAGGGATGAGACGAGCACGTCGACCCTGGTCCCCTGCTTGGAGAAGGGGGGAAGCTCGGCGGTCACCATGACCGCGGCCACGTTCTTCACCTTGATATCGTCGCGGTTCACGGTGATGCCCATCCGCTCCAGCACGTTGGTCAGGGACTGGACCGGAAACTTGGTCTGGTCGCTGTCGCCCGTGCCGTTCAGGCCCACGATGAGGCCGTAGCCGATGAGCTGGTTGTCCCGCACCCCGTCGAAGCTGGCGATGTCCTTGATCCTGATCGCCAGGGCCAACTGGGGAAGAGCCAGCAGAAGTGCCACTATGCAGATGATTTTTTTGGTCATGGTTTTTTCCAAATCGCTGTCAGTTCAGGAAACGCGATTTTTGTGCAAGGCCAAGGCGGCCGAGGATTCGCGCGGAGGCGTCCCCCTCGGTGCGCCGCACAAGCGAACCCGGAGACCAACGCCGGGATTGCGCAAAAGGCGCGTTTCCCTCCACTAGAAGGGCCAGATATAGTCCAGGATATTCATGAGCCACCCCGGCCGCTGCCGGTCGCTGATGACGCCGTTGCCGGTATAGGAGATCCGCGCGTCCGCGATCAGGGTCGAGCTGATGGTGTTGTCCGGCGACACGTCCCGGGGGCGGATGGTCCCCTGGAGCACCAGAATCTGGTCCTCGTTGTTCACCTTCACGTTACGCCGGCCTTCGATCAGAAAGTTGCCGTTGGGCAGGACATCGGTGATCTTGGCCGTCATGGTTGCCAGCAGGTTCTCCCGGCGGGTCGTGGCGCCGCTCCCCTCGTACTTGGAGTTGGTGCTGGCCCCGAGCAGGTTGTTGGGGTTGGCGTTGGTCAGCTTGCCGAAGAGGGTGGAACTCTTTTCCAGCCCCATGAGATAGGGGATGCTGGCCGACACCTCGGCCTTGCGCTCGGTGTCGGTGGTGGCCTCTTTGCTGGCGCTCGCCTGCTCGACGATCAGAACGGTGATGATGTCGCCCCGGTTGCGGGCCTTGTGGTCGACGGCAAGGCCCGCGGTGGACGCCTGCCAGATGGAGCCGTTGGCATAGGTGGGCGGGGCCGGCCGGAGCTGTTCGTCAAAGGTCGGAGTCCGCACCTCGGTCCTTTCCACGGTGCACCCGGCCAGGGCGAGACAGATTATTGACATGGCCAATCGTTTCACTGACGTATCTCCTCACTCCCTGTCAGGAAACGAGATTTTTTCGTCCTGACAAGCAAACCCGCAGCCTGACGCAGTCAGGGCGAAAAAGGCTCGCTTCCCCCTAGAAATCCACCTGCACGGTTCCCACATCGATCACCCGCGCCGGTATTTCCTTCAGTGACCCCATGTTCAGGACCTTGATGATGTCGCCCTCGGCGCCGTTGCCCCGGGCCTTGCCGGTGGCCGTGAGGCGCAGGGACGGACTTTCGGCGATGATGGTCACCAGTTGGCCGCTTTTCACCAGGGGCATCTTCTCAATGCTTGCGCCGCTCAGGGGGGTGTTGGCCCGGACCGCATTCTTGACGCGCTTGCCCACCACCTCGTCGATGCTCCGGTACACCCTGCCGTTGACCGAAGAGATGTCCCGCTTCTGTACCGTCACATCGTCGCTGGTGATG
Source organism: Geobacter sp. PheSNFMC (assembly GCF_059620965.1). NCBI lineage: Bacteria > Pseudomonadati > Thermodesulfobacteriota > Desulfuromonadia > Geobacterales > Geobacteraceae > Geobacter > Geobacter sp. PheSNFMC. The sequence continues at coordinate 3,751 of NZ_JCAMRN010000107.1, read as the reverse complement.
ATATCCCCCCGCGCCAGGGGATGAGAGGCGACCACCGTATCGGCAAGGGCCTCCACCTCCACGGGGATGGAGATGTTCCGCTCCACCCGGTCGTTTACCCGGACAATAAGGGCCAGGTTTGCCTTCCCCCACCCTTCCCACCGGTTCGGCGCAGCCACCTCGAAACCGACCTCGCCGGCAGGGAGCTTCAGGTCCCCCTGAAAGCCTACCCGACGCAGGGCCGTTTCCATCCCGAGGCCGTCGGTCTTCTGCCGGACGAATTCGGTGATGGCCTCCTTCACCCGGGCGTTGGGTATGGTCTGGGTGGTCGGTACGGCAAAGGCCGCCGTCCCAACCGCCAGCACGAAAAAAGTGATCAGCGCAACGCTCCGCATATCTGCCCTTCCCGGTCCCTGGTCACCGCCTTTACCGCCGCAGGTTGTTGGCCTGCTGGAGCATGTCGTCGGCGGTCTGGACCGCCTTGGAGTTGACCTCGTAGGCCCGCTGGCCCACGATCATGTTGACCATCTCCTCCATGACGCTCACGTTGCTCATCTCCAGGAAGCCCTGGGCCAGGGTGCCGATGCCGTTCTGCCCCGGGGTGCCGGTGGTGGGAGTGCCCGAGGAATCCGACTCCTGGAAGAGGTTGCGCCCAAGGGCGGTAAGCCCCGACGGATTGGAGAAGGTGGCCAGTTGGATATTGCCGATATTGGTGGGCGAGGTCTGGCCCGCCTGGGTGACCGACACGGTGCCGTCATTGCCGATGCTGATGGAGGTGGCGTTGCTCGGCACCACCAGCTCGGGGAGCATGGGGTAGCCATCGGAGGTGACCACCCTGCCCTGGTCGTCGCGCTTGAAGGCGCCGGCGCGGGAGTAGGTCGTGGTGCCGTCGGGCATCTGGATCTGGAAGAAGCCGTCCCCTTCGATGGCGATATCGAGCTCATTGCCGGTCTGATTGATGTTCCCCTCGCTGAACAGCTTCGTCACCGCGGCCAGCTTGGCGCCGAGGCCGATCTGGATGCCGCTCGGCACCTGGGTCGAGCTCGTGGAGGGGGCGCCGGAGGTTTTCAGGTTCTGGTACATGAGATCCTGGAAATCGGCACGGCTCTTCTTGAAGCCCGTGGTGTTGACGTTGGCCAGGTTGTTGGCGACGACGTCGATGTTCGTCTGCTGGGCCTGCATCCCTGAGGCCGCCGTCCACAATGCTCTGATCATGTTTTTCTCCTTGTATTGTTCCTGTGCACTCCGTCAAGGCGCATTGCATGCGCCTTGACGAACGCGGTCCGCCCCTGGGGCTACAGGTTCTCGCTCGTCCCGGGTCCCTAGATTTTACCGACTTCGTTGGCTGCTTTGCCGGCCATATCGTCGTAGGCCTTGATCGCCTTCGAGCACATTTCAAAGAAACGCTGGGTCTCGATCAACTGCACCATCTCCTGGACGGCGCTCACGTTCGACAGCTCAAGGTATCCCTGGCGCACCGGTTCGCCCTGGACGGGCTGAGCCACGGTCTGGGGATCGGTGGGCGTGAAGAGGGCGCTGCCGTTCTTCTGAAGAGCATAGGGTTTGGGGAAGTCGACCACCTCCAGGGTTCCCACCGGGCTGCCGTCCACCAGTATTTCCCCCCTGGCGTTGATCTCCACCCGGCTGCCGTTGATGACGATGGGGCCGCCGCCCGACACCTCGTAGCCGTCGGCGGTCACCAGCCTGCCCGTTGCGTCGAGCTTGAAGTTCCCCTGCCGGGTGTACGCCTTCCCTTCGGGGGTGTTGACCACGAAGAACCCATCGCCGTCGATGGCCAGATCGAACGTATTGCCGGTCTGGGAAACCGAACCGCGGGAATGGTCGGTGAAGAAAGCGGTTTCCGAGTAGACCGGCGCATCGGTTGCGCCGGCCCGGGGAACCGTGCCGGCCGCCTGGAGGAGGCTTTCAAAGGTCATCCGGTCCTTTTTGAAGCCGGGAGTGTTCACGTTGGCCAGGTTGTTGGAAAGGACATCGAGCCGCTTCATGGCTGCAATGTTTCCCGATAATGCCGAATAGATGCCGCTGTTCATAGGTTCTCCCTGGAAGGTTTTTCCGGTCCCCGCCCCCGGGTTCCGGTCGTTACCTCATGTTCTTCATCTTGGCCCGCAGCCGCACGATGGCCTGGCTGTGGAGCTGGGAAATGCGCGACTCCGACAGTTCCAGCACGGCGCCGATTTCCTTCAGGTTCAACTCCTCGTAATAGTAGAGGGTAATGACCAGCCGCTCCTTCTCCGGAAGCGACTCAATGGACTCGGTGAGCGAATCGAGCATCTGGCGCGCCATGAGCTGGCTCTGGGGGTTCTCGATGGAGGTGTCGGCCAGGATGTCCAGAAGCCCGAAGGGGCTGCCGTCGTCGTCCTCCCAGGATTCGTTCAGACTGACGAAGGAGAGGAGGTGAATCTCCTCCAGCATCTGGTAATACTCGTCAACGCTCATCTTGAGGGCGGTGGCCACCTCTTCGCTGGTGGGATTGCGCCCCAACCGGTGCTCCAGGAGCACGAACTCCTTCTCCAGCTTCTTGAACTTGTCCCGCAGCGACCGGGTCAGCCAGTCCTGGGAACGGAGCTCATCGATGATGGTTCCCCGGATCCGCTGCTCGGCAAAGGTCTTGAACTGCACGCCGCGGGCCGGGTCGAAACGCTCTGCCGCGGTGATCAGACCGATGATCGCCGCGCTCATGAGATCTTCCTGGTCCAGGTGAGGGGGAAGCTGTGAGGCGATCCGCCCGACCAGGAATTTGACCAGCGGGAGATGGTTCACGATGAGTTCGTCGCGGGTCTGGGCCGCTGACCGCTGGGCTTCCTGCTCGTATGCCTTCAGCATGCAGTTCATAGGCTCTCCACCGGTGCGCCGAGGAAGCGCCGGAAAAAGAACTGGACGTTCCCCTTCACGCGCCGCTCGCCGCTGTTTTCAAGGATGCGCCGCGCCAGCGTGGTGAAGCAGCCGGCCGCAGCCGAATCGGGGCACAACTCCAGCACCGGTTTCTGGCTCTTCACCGCGTCCAGCACCGCATCGTCGCGCACCACGCATCCCAGGTAATCGAGAGAGATGTCAAGAAACCGGCTCGTCACGTTTGACAGTTTGGCAAACACCTGCAGGGCGTCGTCCGTATCCCGGGCCATGTTGACCAGAACCTTGAAGTAGCGTTCCGCATGGCGCGTCGCCAGGAGTTTGATCAGGGCATAGACGTCAGTGATGGAGGTCGGCTCGGGGGTCACCACCACCACGATTTCCTGGGAGGCGCTGTTGAAGTAGGTGACGTTGTCCGATATGCCCGCCTCGGTATCGATGATGAGGATGTCGAAATCCTCCTCCAGCGCGTCCAGCTCGTCCATGATCTTCACCCGCTCCTGGAGGCCGAGGGAGGTGAAGTCGGGCAGTCCCGATCCGGCCGGGATGACGCGAATGCCGCCGGGGCCCTCGGTAATGATCTCGTCCAGGCGCTTCTTGCCGGAGAAGACATCGTTCAGGGTATGATCGGGGGAAATGCCGATCAGCACGTCAATGTTGCCGAGCCCCAGGTCGGCGTCGATGACCAGGACCTTTTTGCCGCGCCGGGCCAGGGCCAGGGCCAGGTTAACCACCACGTTGCTCTTGCCGACTCCGCCCTTGCCGCTGGTCACGGAGATGACCCGGACCCCCTTCTGGTTCTGGCCTTCGCCGGCAGAGGGTTTCGTGGCCTTGCGCTGCTTTTTCACGGAAGTGGCAAGCTGACGGAGGCTATCAGCCTGGTCACCGGTTGTTGCCGCGA
>NZ_JCAMRN010000106.1:0-6739 GCF_059620965.1 Geobacter sp. PheSNFMC | reverse complement strand
CGGTCAGCAGCTCCAGCACCACCGCCAGGTCCGTGCGGGTGTAGCACACCTGGCCCGCCTCGAATTCCTTGGAGAACAGCCCCTCCACCTGATACGTGGCGGCGAGCCGTAACATCTCCTGGCAGGCCTTGTGCTTGATCTCGACTTGTTCCGGCACGGCAAGGTCGGGGTTAAGGGCAAAAGCGGGCGAAACAAGACCGACTGTCATCACGGCAAGCCGGGCCATCAGTTTTTTCCAGTTACGTTTCATCTTTTCCTCCCTCGGGAAATAGTGTTCGGCCCGGACAGGTCTTCCGGCTTGAGGGCTGCCTACGTGCCCGCCTTCCCATCGAGTATTGCTCCTGACAGTGGCTCTTTTGGGCGTTCGTTCCCTTTACGGCTGCGGGGCAGCGGGAGAATCGCACTCCACTTCCCTTGACCGGGCCCTGGTGCTGAATGGATTACGTGGTTTCGAGTTATGTTGCCTCTTATCCCACCCCCCTTCCGGACAATCCGGCAGACCGGCTTGCCCCGAACCCTGAAATGAAAAAGTCCGTCTGTGCCGAAGCAGCAGACGGACTTTCCGTATTCAAAGCCTGTTCATGGTTCCACTCTCCCTTTACCGTCGGGACTGGCGAGTGCTGAGATCAGGCAGGTCTTCTGGCTCGCGAATCATCCTCCGGGCGTCTTCCCGGTCATGTGACCAGTGACGTGCTGCCCTTTGTCCTCGCTTACAGCGGCGGGTCCGCGGGGGACTCTTTCCTGGCGGAAATACACCCCTCTTCCCTATCAAGCCCTTGCGGGCACCGTGATCCGATATTAGGTTGTCATGGGGTTCGTCACAAAGATCTATGCCGGTAGCACAGATAGTTGTGGCGAACCATCTGATTTAAAGGCGCATGTCCCGCCATCGCGGCTATCCGGGGAGGTGCTCGCTTCTCTCGCTTCAGCCGCTGAACAACATAAGGTCCAATGCCGTCGTCCCCATAAAGGAGCTGCCTCTGCCCAGAAGAGGGGCCGACATGACGGTTACCGCTCGCCGAGGTGCTTGCCAGGCAGCAGATAATTTGTCACATAGTCCTCTACGGATGATTCGAGCTGCGTTATTTTCCGGTCGTAACCGGATTGGCGCAGCCTGTTGATGTCGGCGCAGGTATGGTACTGATAGGTGTCACGGATCTCCTCCGGCATATCGATATATTCGATGCGGGGTGGTCTGTTCAGTGCGTTGAAGATTGCGGCGGCCAGCCGGTTCCAACTGGTGGCTTCGCCGCCGCCGATGTTGAAGATACCGTTGATGTGCGGCTTGTCCAGAAAGTGCAGTGTCATGGCGGCGGCGTCTTTCACGTAGATGAAGTCGCGTTGCTGCTCGCCATCGGCGTAATCGGAGCGATGGGACCTGAAGAGACGCAACGTACCGGTGGCAAGGATCTGTTCATACGCCTTGAGAACCAGTGAGCGCATATCCCCCTTGTGATGCTCGTTAGGACCGAAGACATTGAAGTATTTCAACCCCACCATCTTCTCCAGCAGCCCGTTGGCCCTGGCCCAGAGATCAAAGAGATGTTTGGAGTAGCCGTACATATTGAGTGGCCGCAATGAGCACAGCGCTGTCTCGTTGTCCAGGAAGCCGTGGCTGCCGTCACCGTAGGTGGCGGCGCTGGAGGCATAGATGAAGCGGATGCCGTTCGCCGCCGCATACAGGGCAAGCTGCTTGGAATAGGCAAAATTGTTTTCGATCAGATAGGAGGCGTCCCGCTCCGTGGTGGCGGAACAGGCCCCCAGGTGCAGGATCGCATCGATCCGTTCCCCGCCGAAAGCCCCATCTGCGACAATCTGCCGGAGAAAGACATCCTTCTCCAGGTAATCCCGAAACCGGAGTGCCCGAAGGTTTTTCCATTTATTTCCGGTACCGAGATGATCAACCACCAGAATATCGTCCTGGCCGCGTTGATTCAGTTCATGGACAACGGCGCTGCCTATCATGCCGGCGCCGCCGGTTACGATGAGCATGTAAAGGTGCCTTTCCGTCAGTCGACAGGTGTCCTGCGGAAAAATTCCGCTTGGTGTTACTAATATTGAAATCGTGCCACCGTCTATATCATAGAATAGTCCGCCGAACAAGGGGGGCTATTGGCTAACTTGAAAAGAGGAGCCGATACGCTTTGCATCCCTGTCCGGATGCTCCAGGCGGATATGCCGCTCAGTAGCTCAGGTCCGGGCATGAACCTGGCACGGCTGCACGATCAATTCTTCTCCCCATTTCTCCCTCACTCGCTGCCGCATCGTTTCGATCCTGCCGCCGTTCAGGAGGAACGGATCGAGGGTGGTGCGGAATTGATGTGGTACGCCGCTCCGGCACAACAGTTCCGCGCTCTGTCGGGCGGCGTCGCCGCTTCCCGGCATGGCTGTTATCAGGTGATACTCGTCAAAGGATGCCTTGATATCCATGCCGACCCAGTCCAGATATGGCAGGCAGGAGTGGAGACGCTCGGGGAAAGGCCCGGCCGTATGCAGCCCAGTTGAAAAGCCCATGTGCCGTACTTCGGCAAGAGCCGATCTCAGCCCGTGCTGCATGGTCGGCTCGCCGCCGCTGAAGACCACGGCATCCAGCAGGCCGTGCCGCTGTTCGAGGAAACGGAGCACATCTCCCCACGGCACCGTTCCAGGTTGGCCACACGTTAACAGGTGGCGGTTGTGACAGTAGCCGCAACGCCAGGGGCAGCCCTGGCAGAAGAGCACCGCCGCCAGTTTGCCGGGATAGTCGATGGTGGTAAAGGGGGTAAGGCCGCCAATGGCAAGCATGGGTGCTCCTGTTCACGTCTGATCGGATCGGTGCAGCCCGGGCGATGCACGCCGTGGCCGCCAGCCTTCGCCTGGAACGCACGGCCGCAGTTTTATCGGGTTTTGTTGTCGCAGCCGAGAAATCATAGGCTCTACGGCTTGGTCACCTCCGTCTCCCTGAAAAACCGGCGTTCAGCATATTCAGCCTGTTTGCCGGTGTTGAAGGAGGCGACCGGGCGATGATACCCCATCACCCTGGTCCAGACCTCGCACGGTTGACGCTGCTCCTGGGGAATGTCCGTATGCTGTTGCTGGTGGCTGTTCATGCTGAACCTCCTTGGTGGTTGGCTCGTCTGCGGATCAGGTCCTGATCGCAGAGGGGGCAAAACTGGTGTTCGCCGCTGAGGTAACCGTGTCTGGGGCAGATGGAGAAGGTTGGGGTAACAGTGAGATACGGCAGCCTGAACCGCTCCAGCGAACGCCGAACCAGCGTCTTGCAGGCTTCCGCACTGGAAACCCGCTCTGCCAGGTAAAGGTGCAGCACTGTGCCGCCGGTATACTTGCCCTGCAGCTCTTCCTGGCGCTTCAGCGCCTCGAACGGGTCATCGGTGAATCCTGCCGGCAGTTGGGACGAGTTGGTGTAGTAAGGCGCATCAGACGTGCCGGCCTGGATAATGCCGGGAAAGCGCTTTTTGTCCTCCCGGGCAAAGCGGTAGGTGGTCCCTTCCGCAGGGGTGGCCTCCAGGTTGTACATATGGCCGGTCTCTTCCTGAAACTCGACCATCCGCTGCCTCAGGTGATCGAGCAACCGCACCGCCAGCGCGTGTCCCGCTGGCGTGGCGATATCCTCGGAATCTGAGGTGAAATTGCGGATCATCTCATTGATGCCGTTGACCCCGATGGTGGAAAAGTGATTGCGCAGGGTACCCAGGTAGCGCTTGGTGTAGGGGAACAGACCGTTATCCATGTGGCGCTGGATTACCTTGCGCTTGATCTCCAGGCTGGTACGGCTGATTTCAAGCAACTGGTCCAGCCGCCTGAAAAGTCCCGTTTCATCTCCCCGATGCTGGTACCCCAGCCGGGCACAGTTGATGGTGGCTACACCGATGGAGCCGGTCTGCTCGGCAGAGCCGAAGAGGCCATTGCCCCGTTTCAGCAGTTCCCGCAGGTCAAGCTGAAGGCGGCAGCACATGGAACGGACCATGCTGGGCGTGAGCTCCGAGTTGATGAAGTTCTGGAAGTAAGGCAGGCCGTAACGGGCGGTCATGGCGAACAAGAACCCGGCATTCTCGCTTTCCCATGGGAAATCGGGGGTAATGTTGTAGGTTGGAATCGGGAAGGTGAAGACCCTGCCCTTTGCATCACCGCTGGTCATCACTTCGATATAGGCCCGGTTGATCAGGTCCGTTTCCGCCTGCAGTTCGCCGTAGGTGAAGGGCATCTCCGCGCCGCCGATTATCGGCACCTGACCCTTCAGGTCCTCCGGGCAGGTCCAGTCGAAGGTGAGATTTGTGAAGGGGGTCTGGGTTCCCCAGCGGGACGGAACGTTCAGGTTGAAGATCAGTTCCTGGATGTGCTGCCTGACCTCTTCGTAGGAGAGCCGGTCCTTGCGGATGAAGGGAGCCATGTAGGTGTCGAAGGAGCTGAAGGCCTGGGCGCCGGCCCATTCGTTTTGCAGGGTGCCGAGAAAGTTGACGATCTGTCCGATGGCGCTGGACATATGTTTTGGAGGAGATGCCTCGACCTTGCCCGGTACGCCGTTGAACCCTTCGGCGAGGAGCATGCGCAGGGACCAACCGGCGCAGTAGCCGGAGAGCATATCCAGGTCGTGGATGTGGATGCTCCCGTCCCGATGGGCCTCGCCGATTTCCGGAGGATAGACGTGATTGAGCCAGTAATTGGCCGTCACCTTGCCGGCAACGTTGAGGATCAATCCGCCAAGGGAATACCCCTGGTTGGCGTTGGCGCTGACCCGCCAGTCGGACTGGTCCAGATATTCGTTGACCGATGCGGAGACATCCACCACGGTTTTCTTGTCCTGACGGAGCTTGGTGCGCTGCTCCCGGTAGACCGCATAGGCCCGCATGGTGGCGAAGTGGTTGGCCGAGATCAGGGCCTGTTCCACCACGTCCTGGATGTGCTCAACGTGGGGCGGGGTTTCGGGGAAACGGTGCCGCAGCACTTTGATCACCTGTCGGCTGAGGAGCCCGGCCTCGTCCCCGTCGAGTTCACCACTGGCTCGTCCGGCCTTGAGAATGGCGGCTTGGATCCTGGATTCGTCGAAGGAGGCGCGGGTTCCGTCACGCTTGATGACAGCGGTGGGAAGTGAGGAAACTGAGGTATGGTGCATTGTGGGGACTCCCTTGCTCCAGGGGTCCGGTGAGTAGTGAAAGAGGCGAGAAGGGACAAAAAAGTCCGCATGTGCCGAAGCACCATGCGGACTTTCCGTGTTCAAAGCCCTTCTGTTCCATAGTCCACGCACTCCCGGTTCCCGGGGAGCTGCTGCCGATAACAATCGGCAGGTACTGTGGTTGAAATCGACGGCAGGTCTTCTGGCTTGCGAATCATCCTCCGGGCGCCTTCCCGGCCATTCGGCCAGTGGCATGTCGCCCTTCGTCCTCGCTTACAGCGGCGGGTCCGCGGGGGAATCGCTCGTTCACCGAGCTGCACCCCTCTTCCCTATCAAGCCCGTGCGGGCACCGTGATTGGCTATTCAATTGTTATAAGGTTACCAGATGTTGTGTCGGATTAATATCATGGGCCCATATGTGGAGTCAAGGCATAATGTAAGTTGCTGTCATGCGCGCGGGGCAACGAGCTACCGTATCGCCCGCTCAGAATCCTTGCGGCGTCAGGAGCTGTATGATGATCATCTGGTGATAAACAGGTCGGAACTTGCACTAGCCACAGGCTTTTCAACGGATGAAGGGTCATCCTTTCGCACCTTGGACGAGGACGGCATAACTGCCAGGAGAAGGGAGTGCAAGGTGGAGCTGGGAGTGCTGCCGACGCTGGATCGCGATGGACTACAGTTAAGAAAAAAGCCCTTCCGCGCGGAGTGGAAGGGCTTTCATCATGTTGGCGTCCCCTGGGGGATTTGAACCCCCGTCGCCGCCGTGAAAGGGCGGTGTCCTGGGCCGGGCTAGACGAAGGGGACGAAGGGAAAAGAACCCGGTCGAATGTTCGGCCGGGTTCTTTGTGTGTGGTTGGTGAGCCGCGTTGGGATCGAACCAACGACCACCTGATTAAAAGTCAGGTGCTCTACCATCTGAGCTAGCGGCTCGCAAAGAGAAGACAACTTTTATCAGACTCCTTGTTGCCGGTCAAGCATTTTTTATGCTTTATCCAGAAACGGGTTGCTGATGATGATGGTCTGGTCCCGTCGCGGCCCGATGGAGACGAGGACGATGGGGCAGCCAATCAGTTGCTCGAGTCGCTTCACGTAGCTTTTCGCCTTCTCGGGCAGTTCCTCGAAGGTGCGCGCCCCGCTGATGTCGCTCATCCAGCCCGGCAGTTCCTCGTAGACCGGTTCGCACTTTTCGAACACGGCGAGGTTGGCGGGGAGGTCGGTCAGGGGCTTGCCTTCGAAGGTGTAGCCGGTGCAGACTTTGATGGTCTCGAAATCGTTCAGGACGTCGAGCTTTGTCAGTGCCACGCCGGTGAGGCCGTTGACCCGTACCGCGTAGCGGACCACCATGGCGTCGAACCAGCCGCAGCGGCGCGGCCGTCCGGTGGTTGCGCCGAATTCATGGCCGACCTGGCGCAGTTTCTCGCCATCGGCGTCAAGAAGCTCCGTGGGGACCGGGCCGCTGCCGACCCGCGTGACATAGGCCTTGGATATGCCGATGATCTCATGGATGTCCCGGGGGCTCATGCCAGTGCCGGTGCAGGCACCGCCCGCGCAGGTGGATGAGGAGGTAACACAGGGGTAGGTGCCGTGGTCCACGTCCAGGAGCGTGCCCTGGGCTCCCTCGAA
>NZ_JCAMRN010000105.1:0-7457 GCF_059620965.1 Geobacter sp. PheSNFMC | reverse complement strand
ACCGTCGCCGCGTCACTGCTTCCGCCACCGAGACCGGCCGCCACCGGGATCCTTTTGGTTATGGCAATATCAATACCTGGCTTGTCGGCGGACAGGGCGAGCAGGGCGTCAGCGGCACGCCAGGCAATGTTGCCGGGGCCGTCGGGCACCCCGTTCCGTCCGCAGACAACGCGGATACCGGGTTTGTCCGAAAGGCAAATCTCTATGACGTCACAGAGATCTATCCGCTGCATGATCATCCGCAGGTCATGGTAGCCGTCGGGGCGCCGCCTCAGAACATCGAGGCGGTAATTGACCTTGGCCGGGGCCTTGAGCGTCAGTTTCTTCATGTCGTCTCCGCCTGTGGGGAAATGAAAAGTTTTTTGTAAAACAAACGTACGGTCAACACAAGGAGAAACCGCCTCAGTCACCCGTGCCTTCCGAGAGGGTCACGAACCGCACCCCCCTGGCCCGCAGCAGGGGGAGCGCAGCCTCAACGCCGGCGGCGGTTCCGCCCTCCGGATGGTTCATATGGAGAATGACCACATCGCCGGGAGCGACTGCCAGCAATGCCTGCCGGACCTGCTCGGAAGAGAAGGTTGCCCCGGCATCCCCTAGAATCGAAAAGCCAGCCACTCGGTGCCCCAGAACACCGGCGACCTCCACGGCAACCTCGTCATAGTAGGCGGTCCCGGAACGGAAGAACCCGGGTCTCCGACCGGTCACATCCTGGATGCGCCGGGCATTGAGCTCAATTTCGTCAACCAGTTCGGCGATGCCGGCCGTGCCGGCGATGCCGTAGGCCGACCGTCCCACTACCGAGGCGGGGCGATGCCGGTCGCCATGATTGGCGATCTCGAACAGGGGGTTCGCGGCCAGTCGCCTGAACTCGCCGGGATTCGCCTCGATCCAGCGGCCGCTGACGAACAGGGTTGCCGGGATTCCCTCCCGTTCCAGCAAGGCGATGAGGCGGTTGTCGATCCCTTTGCCCCGGGCGGTTCCGCAGGCGTCCAGGGTAAGGGCGACCTCCCTCTTGCCAGGCCGAAGATGCGTAATGACACCAGTAACCGCCTCCCCCCACTGGGTCGGCATCCGTCCGGCAAAGCGTTGAACCACACGCTGCCGCAGGGCGGCATACCCCTCACCGCCCCCCTCTCCGGCGCCGCCTGCCACCACCGGCCGACTCACGGAAAGCAGAACAACGACTGCCGCAAAGATCCCTGCCGCCCTGCATATCCGTCGTGCGGCCACGCTCATCACCTCGCCGAATCAGATACCGACCATAGTAACGCCTTACACAGTTCCCGGAAACAAAAAAAGCGGGCTTCAGGAACGAAGCCCGCCGACACGCCATAATCGGTGGCAATGCTATTTCTTTGTGATGACAAGCTCTTCTCCTGACACGGAAAGGTCGACCCTGACCGTATCCCCCTCCTGGAATTTTCCCTCCAGGAGTGCCAGGGCCAGCGGGTCCTGAATCTTCCGCTGGATCGTCCGCTTGAGGGGCCGGGCGCCGTAAGCCGGGTCATATCCCTCGCGGCTCAGGTATTCCCGGGCCTTGTCGCTCATTTCAAGGGAGATGTGCCGGTCAGCGAGCCGCCGCTTCAGGTATTCCAGTTGGATAGTGACGATCTTCTTGATCTGCTCAAGGGGAAGCGCGTGGTAGATCACGACCTCGTCGATCCGGTTGAGGAATTCGGGCTTGAATCCCTCCTTGAGCGTCTCGGTGACCATGGCCTTCATGCGCGCGTAGTCACTGGAACCGTACTGCTGAATCCATTGGGAACCAAGGTTGCTCGTCATGATGATGACCGTGTTGCGGAAGTCGACCGTGCGCCCCTGTCCGTCGGTGAGCCGCCCGTCGTCCAGTACCTGAAGGAGCACGTTGAAAACCTCCGGATGTGCCTTCTCGATCTCGTCGAAGAGGACGATGGAATAGGGTCGCCGTCTGACCGCCTCGGTAAGCTGCCCCCCCTCTTCGTATCCCACGTAGCCCGGCGGGGCGCCGATGAGCCGGGCAACGGTGTGCTTTTCCTGGTATTCGCTCATGTCGATGCGAACGATGGCCTGGTCGTCGTTGAACAGGAACTCCGCCAGGGCCTTGGCGGTTTCGGTCTTGCCGACGCCGGTGGGCCCCAGAAACAGGAACGAGCCGATGGGCCGGTTGGGGTCCGAGAGACCGGACCGGGCCCGGCGAATGGCGTTTGCCACCAGCACGAGTGCCTCATCCTGGCCGACGACTCGGGTTTTCAGCCGGTCCTCCATGTGCACCAGCTTGTCCGCCTCGCCTTCCATCATGCGGGAAACCGGAATGCCGGTCCACCGGGCGACAATCTCGGCCACCAGCTCGCCATCCACCTCTTCCGGCAGCATCTTTCCTTCCTTGCGGATATCCTCCAACTCCGCACTTCTGTCGTCGATCTCCCTCTCGATGGCCGGGATCTCGCCGTAGCGGATCTCGGCCGTCCGGGCCAAGTTGCCTTCACGCTCGGCTTTCTTCGCCTCTTCCCTTTTCTCTTCGAGGCGCTGCCTGAGCGAGCTTACCCGGCCGATGATGTCCTTTTCCCGCTGCCAGTGTCCCTTGAGCTCGGCCGACTTGGCCTTGAGCTCCTCCAGTTCGTCGGCGAGTTTTTTCAGCCGCTCCTGGGCGTGGGGATCCTGGCTCTCCCGCAGCAGGGCCTGTTTTTCGATCTCCAGCTGAATGATTCTCCGCTCCACCTCATCGATTTCCGTGGGCATGGAATCGATTTCTATCCTCAAGCGCGAGGCAGCCTCATCGATAAGGTCGATTGCCTTGTCGGGGAGAAAGCGGTCGGTGATGTAGCGGTCCGACAGGGTAGCGGCCGCGACGATGGCGCTGTCCTTGATCCGGATGCCGTGATAGTTCTCGTACTTTTCCTTGAGCCCTCGCAGGATCGCGATAGTGTCCTCCACCGACGGTTCGCCGGTATAGACCTGCTGGAACCGCCGCTCAAGGGCCGCATCCTTCTCGATGTACTTGCGATATTCATTGAGCGTCGTGGCGCCGATGCAGTGGAGCTCTCCCCGGGCAAGCGCCGGCTTGAGCATGTTGGACGCATCCATTGCCCCCTCGGCTGCACCGGCCCCGACCAGGGTGTGAAGCTCGTCGATAAACAGGATGACCCTGCCCTCGGACTTGGCAACCTCCTTGATGACCGCCTTGAGGCGCTCCTCGAATTCGCCGCGATACTTGGCACCGGCAATGAGCGCCCCCATGTCGAGGGCAGCGAGCCGTTTATCCTTGAGGGTCTCGGGCACATCACCGGAGACGATCCGCTGGGCAAGCCCCTCCACGATGGCGGTCTTGCCCACCCCGGGCTCGCCGATCAGGACCGGATTGTTCTTTGTCCTCCGCGACAACACCTGGAGCACCCGCCGGATCTCGTCGTCGCGGCCGATAACCGGATCCAGCTTTCCCTGACGGGCCAGGTCGGTCAGATCGCGGGCATACTTGGTCAAGGCCTGATAGGTATCCTCGGGATTCTGGTCGGTAACCCGCTCGCCGCCGCGAATCTCCACCAGGGCCGCCAGAACGTTATCCCGACTGACTCCGGCATCAAGGAGCGCCCGGGCAGCCGCGCACTGCCGCTCGGCAAAGAAGCCGAGGAGAAGATGCTCGGTGGAAACGAATTCATCCTTCATGGCATCGGCTTCACGCTGGGCCGCATCGAGTATCCGGTTGAGAGCAGGCGAAAGATAGGCCTGGGCCGTGGCCCCGCTCACCTGGGGAAGCTTTTTCACCAGCGCATCCACCGTGCTCCGCAGCGCGGCCGGCGCCCCTCCCACTTTCTGGATGATCGGGGCAATGAGCCCCCCTTCCTGCTCAAGGAGCGAGACCAGAAGGTGCTCCGGCTCGATGGAGCCGTTACCCTGGCGTGCGGCCAGTTGCTGGGCTCCGGCCAGGGCCTCCTGGGTCTTTATGGTCATTTTCTCGGGTCTGATCATTGGGCGCTCTCCTTTCCTGCTTCAGGAAAAACATAGGCACGCACCGGGAGGATGTCAAGGAAGGGAAGGAAGGGTTTTCAGGGGAGAAAGCCGAGAGACCGCTCGTATCCCGTACGGTTAGTCCTGCGAAGGAATTGCGGGGGATCGTGGCCATCGCCAAGGCGCGGCGACGCGGGCAGAGCCAAGCCCTGTCAAGAGGCCGCCCTGCCGGCAGTGACTACAAGGGCGGCAGCTTCGAGCAGGAACCCGCCACATGGAACGCTAGAGGGAAGAAATGAGATCGAACTCCAACTGCTTCCAGTTCTCCCGCTTGATCTTGGGGCCGGGATAGTAGCGGGGGCAGGAGGAGATGACGACCGCGGCGGCCTGCTTGCACGGGCGGCGACAGGAAAGACAGAGCTTGTTGGCTTCGGGCTTCCGTTTCATGGTGACCTTTGCTGGGGTGTCCGGAGCAATCTCCTCATTCGCCATGGCAACATGAATGTTATGAAAAGGCGGAAGGCGCGTTACCGCCGCCCTCCGCCTTCCCTGGCACAATCAGGAAATCTTGCGGATCCAGCCGAAGGTGTCGGGGATTCGACCCGTCTGGATGCCGGTGAGAGCATCATAGAGTTCCCGGGTGATCGGCCCGACGCCACCGTCGCCCACAGTCACGCTCTCGTCCTTATACGCCAGGATGCCGACGGGGCTGACGACAGCGGCAGTGCCGCTGCCAAAGGCCTCGGTCACCTTGCCGGCTCGGATATCGGCCATGAGATCGTTCACGTCGATCAACCGCTCTTCGATGGTGTAACCGCGGCTCGCGGCCAGCTTCAGAACCGAATCGCGGGTTATGCCGTTCAGAATGGTGCCCGTGAGAGGAGAGGTGACTATGGTCTTGCCGTAGGCAAACAGCATGTTCATGGCCCCCACCTCTTCGATATAGCGGCGGTGGACGCCGTCGAGCCAGAGGACTTGGTCGAATCCCTTCTTCTTCGCTTCGAGGCCGGCCTTGAGCGACGATGCGTAGTTGCCGCCGGTCTTGGCTTCACCGGTGCCGCCGGGCACGGCGCGCACATACGTGTCTTCCACCATGATCTTTACCGGGTTGAATCCCGCAGCATAGTAAGCTCCCACCGGCGACAGAATCACATAGAAGTAGTAATGGTCGGAAGGCTTTACGCCAAGTACCGGCTCCACGGCTATCATGGTGGGGCGGATATACAGGGAGGTTCCCTCAGACGCCGGAATCCAGTCACGCTCGAGTGCCACCAGTTGCTCGATGCCGCCGACGAAGAGATCTTCCGGCACCTCGGGCATGCAGAGCCTTTCCGCAGAATGGTTGAAGCGCCGGGCATTCATTTCGGGGCGGAAAAGCGCAATGGAACCATCGGACCACTTATAGGCCTTGAGTCCCTCGAAAATTTCCTGGGCATAGTGAAATACCGCACAGGCAGGATCCAGCGAAAACGGAGCATAGGGCTCAATGCGCGCATCGACCCAGCCCTGCCCGACCTTCCATTCGGCAACAAGCATCCGGTCGGTAAATAGACGACCAAAGCCAAGAGCTGTTTCGTCGGTGGCCTTTTGCTTCTTCTGCTCAGCGGGAAGTGGTGCAACTCTGATTTCCATCCTCAGGACCTCCGTTAGCCGGCGCCAAGCGTCGGCTCAGTTTATATAAATCGGTTTATCACAGCATCCCAGGCGCGGCAAGATGTTTTGCGCTGTCAGCCATGAGGCTGATCGCTCACGGCATTTCCACCGGAGGCATCCAGCACCCCATCGTTCACCAACGGGAATATCACGCATAGAAAGAGAAATGGGTCGCTACCAGCTTGATTTTTGGCACCCTCCTTGTTACATTATTAGCACTCGGGCACACTGAGTGCTAAAATAATCACCCTGGGAGGCGCGTTACATGTCAATGAGCTTGCCTGTTGTTGCGGACAGCCTGACCGTCTACCTGAGAGAACTCAGAAAATTTCCCGTCCTCACTCCCGATGAGGAATACCGGTTTGCGGTTAAATTTTACGAGGAGAAAGATCTGGAGGCAGCCCATACCCTCATCACCTCGAATCTTCGGTTCGTTGTCAAGGTTGCCTTCGAGTATCGCTCCTATGGTTTGAAAATGCTCGACCTCATTCAGGAAGGCAACATCGGCCTGATGATGGCAGTGCGCAAATTCAATCCATACAAAGGGATACGTCTCATCTCCTATGCGGTCTGGTGGATTCGCGCATATATTCAGAACCACATCATTTCGGCATGGAGCCTTCTGAAGATAGGCACGACCCAGGCACAAAAAAAACTGTTCTTCAAATTGAATCAAGCCAAAAACGCGATCAAGGGACTCACGGGTACGGACGACATCGAAGCAACGGCTGCCTCGCTCCACGTAAAAGAATCCGAGATTCTAGAAATGGACCAGAGGATGCGCGGCGACTTTTACCTCGACGCAGAAATCAAGGACGGCGACGGGCTCACCATCCTCGAAACACTGGCCGACGAGCGGCAGAACCAGGAGGACTCCCTGGCTGAGCTTCAGGAGTCCGAACTGCTCAAGCAGCATATTGCCGGAGCTCTCGACAAGCTCAACGAGAAGGAGCGCTTTATCATCGAGCAGCGAGTGACAGCGGATTCTCCGCTCACCCTTCAAGATATCGCTGATCGCTTCTCGATCTCCCGCGAGCGGGTTCGCCAAATCGAAGAGGCCGCTCTCCGCAAGATAAAGTCATACCTTGTCCCCATTATTGCAGAGACGCGACCGGCCTGACCGCTTCGTCAGCACTCAAGGCCCCACCTCTGAACGGGTGGGGCTTTTTTTACATCACATTCAAGGTGACCGTATGCTCACAAGTACCCAACAGGAGCGATATGCTCGGCATCTCATTCTGGAAGGAGTCGGCCCGGAGGGACAAGAAAAACTCCTTACCGGTAAGGTGCTCATCATTGGCGCAGGCGGCCTCGGCTCACCGGCGGCCTATTACCTGGCAGCCGCCGGCGTCGGAACCATCGGAATCGCCGATTCGGACCGGGTTGAACTCTCCAATCTCCAGCGCCAGATCCTTCACTCTACTGCCGGTATAGACCGCCTCAAAGTCGAATCAGCCCGTGACGCCGTGCATGAACTGAACCCAGACGTCCAGGTCCGCACGTACCCGGTAAGAGTAGACGAGGCAACTCTCCGGACCATCCTTGCAGACTATGACTTTGTCATCGATGCCACCGACAACTTTGCCTCAAAGTTCCTGATCAACGATG
The DNA here is from genome assembly GCF_059620965.1 of Geobacter sp. PheSNFMC. NCBI lineage: Bacteria > Pseudomonadati > Thermodesulfobacteriota > Desulfuromonadia > Geobacterales > Geobacteraceae > Geobacter > Geobacter sp. PheSNFMC. The sequence goes on along the minus strand of NZ_JCAMRN010000105.1, from coordinate 272 downwards.
CATGCGTCCATGCGGGCACTCCCTTCTCGCACGGCGGGATCCTGCGCTACACGGGGCAGACCATGACGGTTCATCCCCACAGATCGCCATGCTATCGATGCCTCTTCGAGGAAGAGCCCCCGCCAGAGATAGCGACCAGTTGTTCCCGCGCCGGAGTTTTGGGGGTATTACCAGGGGTGATTGGCTCGTTGCAGGCGACAGAGGCATTGAAGCACCTGCTGGGAGTCGGAGAATTGCTGACGGGGCGTTTGCTCACGTATGACAGCCTGTCG
>NZ_JCAMRN010000104.1:0-8175 GCF_059620965.1 Geobacter sp. PheSNFMC | reverse complement strand
CAGACACCGGAACAGCCGTGCTTCCTTCGGCCTTCAACCGCCTCAATCTGGCCCAGGCCCTGGGGGCGCTGAACGACAACGTCATCAAGCTGACCATCGTCTTTTTCCTCATCGGCCATTTCGGCCAGGAACGGGCGGCAACCGTGGCCGCCATCGGCAGCGCCGCCTTTGTGGCCCCGTTCCTCCTTTTTTCGGCCCTGGCCGGTTCCCTTGCCGACCGGTTCCCCAAGGGGCGAATCATCGTCCGGGTGAAGGTCCTGGAGGTGGGGATCGCGCTTTTGGCCGTGGCTGGCCTCCTGGTTGCCAGCCCGTTGCTGCTGGGAGTGGTGATCTTTCTGCTGGGCACCCACAGCGCCCTTTTTGCTCCTGCGAAATATGGGGTGGTGCCGGAACTGGTGGCGCGGGAGGAGCTCTCCCGGGCCAACAGCCTCCTGGAGATGTGGTCGTTCCTGGCCATCGTGGGGGGGACGGCCCTGGCTCCGTTTCTGGTTCAACTGGCCGGCGGCCGCCAGGGCGTTGCGCTGCTGGCCGGCGTGGCAGTGGCCCTGTGCGGATACCTGGTGGCCCGCACCCTGCCGGAGACCCGCGCCGCCGCGCCGGAGCGTCCGGTGGCGTTTTCTCCGGCCGCCTACTGGCGTACCCTGCGGAGCCTGAGGCATGACGGGTATCTCCTGCTGGCGGTGGTTGGCGCGGCCTACTTTCTGTTTGTGGGGGCCTTCTGCCAGCTTGCTCTTCTGCCCTACGGCATGAAGCTCCTGGCCCTGTCCGAGGAGCAGAGCGGTTATCTCTTCGTGGCCGCTGCCGTGGGGATCGGCGCCGGTTCGTTGCTTGCGGGGCGTCTCTCGGGGCGTACGGTGGAATTCGGCGTGGTCCCCATCGGCGCCGCGGGGCTCACCCTTTGCTCGTTCCTGCTGGCAACGTTACCGGCACATCTCCCTTCCGTCCTGGCCGCAGTGACCCTGTTCGGGATGAGTGCCGGGCTTTTCATCGTGCCGCTCCAGTCCTTCATCCAGCTCCGCGCTCCCGCCGACCGGCGCGGGGAGGTTCTTGCCGCCTCAACCTTCCTCAGTTGGGTCGGCGTGCTCCTTGCGTCGGCACTACTCTGGGTCCTCGCCGGGCCACTGGGAATCTCGCCCGCCGGTTGCTTCGGCGTTCTGGGCGCCATCACCCTTGTGCTCACCCTGGTAACGCTCCGGGTGCTCCCCGATTTCCTGCTCCGCTTCGTGGCCCTGGTTGCCATGCGGCTCTGCTACCGCCTTGCCGTCATCGATAACCGCCACGTGCCGGTGGAGGGAGGAGCGCTCCTGGTGGCCAACCACGTTTCCTGGCTCGACGCGCTTCTGCTCATCGCCACGCAGCAGCGGCGGATCCGCTTTGTCATGGAGCGGGAAATCTACCGTACCCCTCTTCTGAAGCAGCTCTGCTCTCTGATGGGGGTGATTCCGGTCTCGTCGAAGGACGGCAGGAAGGGTCTTCTGGAGTTCATCGCGAACGCCCGCCGGGCACTGGACGAGGGATACCTGGTCTGCATTTTCGCCGAGGGGGCCATTACCCGCAACGGCATGCTCAACCAGTTCAGGGGGGGCTTCGAGCGGATCGTGAAGGGGACGAACCATCCCATCATCCCTGTCTATATCGGCGGTGCGTGGGGGAGCATCCTCTCGTATGCCCACGGCAAGCTCCTCTCCCGTTTCCCGTCGCTTCTCCCCTACCGGGTGACGGTCCTCTTCGGCGCGCCGCTCCGGGCGGGGAGCAGTGCCCACGACGTGCGCCGGGCCGTGATGGAGCTCTCCTGCGCCTGGTTCCAGACCCGAAAGCCCCGGCGGCGGCCGCTGGGAGAGCTTTTCGCCGAGACCGCCCGGGAGAACTGGTCCCGCCCCGCCGTGGCCGACACCGGCGGCCGGGAACTCACCTACGGCAGGGCCCTGGCCGGCGCCGTCGCCCTGGCGGCCACATTGAAGCCTTTCACTGCCGGGCAGGAGATGGCAGGAATCTGTCTGCCCCCCACCGTGGCGGGCGCCCTGGTCAACATCGCCCTCTCCCTCAATGGCACCGTACCGGTAAATCTCAACTACACCGCTTCAGCCGACGGCATACGCTCATCTCTTGACCAGTGCGGCATCAGGGTAACCATAACCTCCCGGCGCTTGCGGGAAAAGCTCGGTTCGCTGCCGGAACTGCCCGGAGTCCTGTACGTGGAGGACCTCCTGGCCGGCCTGACCGGCGGCCACAAGCGACTGGCGTTCCTGAAGGCCCGCTTTCTGCCCCTGCGCCTGCTGGCCGGGCAGGCCGGATTCAGCGCCGACCAGCCGGCCACGGTCATCTTCTCCTCGGGCAGCGCCGGCGAACCCAAGGGGGTGATGCTGTCGCACCACAACGTCATCTCCAACCTGGAGGCGCTCCGCATGGTCTTTCGCGCCACCCGGCGGGACAACATCTGCTCGGCCCTGCCGTTCTTCCACTCCCTGGGCTTCACCGCTACACTCTGGCTGCCGCTTCTTTCCGGCTTTTCCGCGGTCTACCATACCAATCCCCTGGACGGCGAGACCATTGCCGCAACGGTCCGGGAGCGGCGGTCGACGCTCCTCATCGCTACCCCCACCTTTCTGATGGCCTATCTCCGTCGGGCAAGGCCGGAGGACTTTGCCTCGCTGCGGCTCGTCATCACCGGGGCCGAGAAACTGAAGCCTGAACTGGCCGACAGCTTCCAGGAGAAGTTCGGCATCCGGCCCATGGAAGGATACGGCGCCACCGAACTGTCGCCGGTCATCTCCCTGTCACTGCCCGACGTGGAGGTCGACGGTGTCCGCCAGGCCGGTTTCCGGGAGGGGAGCGTGGGGCTGCCCGTCCCCGGCGTGGTGGTGAAGATCGTGGAGCCTGAAACCTTTGAGCCGGTTGCCGAAGGGGTGACGGGACTGATCCTCGTCACGGGCCCCAACGTCATGCTCGGCTACCTCGGCAAGCCGGAGAAGACCGCCGGGGTCATCCGCGACGGCTGGTACGTCACCGGCGACCTGGGGTACCTGGACGACCACGGCTTTCTCCACATCACCGACCGCCTTTCCCGTTTCAGCAAGATAGCCGGAGAGATGGTCCCCCACGGTGCGGCCGAGGATGCCCTCCATGCCCGCCTGGGCCGGGCGGGTCTTGTGGCGGTGACCGGTGTCCCTGATGAGAAAAGGGGGGAAAAGCTGGTAGTGGTCTACACCCCCGATGCAGGGGATGCCGAAACGCTCCACCGGTTCATGACGGAGAGCGAGCTGCCCAATCTCTGGAAGCCGGCGCGGGACTGTTACGTGGCGGTGGAGGCGCTGCCGGTTCTCGGCACCGGCAAGCTTGATCTGCGGGGAGTGCGGGATGCCGCGCTGGCGGCGGTGGGCGGTTGAGCCGTGCGGATTCCTCCCGCACGGAGCCTGTTGTCGTGTTGACGGGGAAAAAAGGAAAAAGACGCGGCCGCAGGGGGGCTACTGCACCCTCTCCGGTTCTCCCCGCTCCCCTTCGCCGGAGAGGAGGACGATATCCACCCGCCGGTTCTTGGAGCGGCCTTCGGTGGTGCCGTTGTCGGCGATGGGGCGGTATTCGCCGAAGCCGGCGGCTGAGATGGCGCCGGGATCGAAGTCGTAGGAACGGGTCAGGTAGTGGACGATGTTGGTGGCGCGGGCCGTGGAGAGTTCCCAGTTGGAGGGGAACTGGGCCGAGCTGATCGGCATGGTGTCCGTATGCCCCTCCACCCGGACCGGGTTGGAGTAGGCGGCCAGGGACTCGGCAACCTTGGCCAGGAGCGGATAGGCGCTTTCCTTGACAATGGCGCTCCCCGAGTCGAAGAAGCCCGCCTCCTTGAGGCTCACCACCAGTCCCCGGCGGTTTATGCCCACATTGACCTTGTCCTGGGCTCCCTGCTTGATGAGATACGCCTCGATGGACGATTTGATGGCCTGGAAATCCTTCTCCGATGCCCGGATCCTCCCCTTGCCGTCGGCATTCTTGCCTTGGCTCCGTCCCTTGTTGCTGAGGTCCGGCGCGATGGACGGCATGACCCGCAGGTCGGACGAATCCAGGACGGCGGGCCGCGGCGCCGAACCGGCGGCGGTGAACCCGAACGATTCCCGCATGGATTGCATGACCTGCTCGATCTTTTCCTTGTCCGACTGCCCCATGGCGTAGAGGGTCACGAACACGGCAAACAGCAGGGTGATGAAGTCGGCGTAGGAGACGAGCCATCGCTCGTGGTTGGGTTCTTTCTCATGCTTCTTCGGCTTGGCCATGACGGAATGCTATCCCTTCTTGTCGCCGGCGCCGTGCTGGAGGAACGCCTTGAGCTTCTGCTCGATGAAGTGGGGGTTTTCGCCATTCTGGATGGCGATGAGCCCCTCGATGATCATGTTCTTGCACACGAGCTCTTCCTTGATGCCGTGCTTGATCTTGGTGCCGAAGGGAAGACAGATGATGTTGGCGACCATGAGGCCGTAAATGGTCGCCACGAAGGCCACGGCGATGCCGGCCCCCAGTTTGGACGAGTCCGACAGGTTGCCCATGACGTGGATGAGGCCGAGCACGGCGCCGATGATACCGATGGTGGGGGCGTAGCCGCCGGCCGCCTCGAAGAACTCGGCGCTCTGTTTGGAGTGTTCTTCGTAGTAGGTAACCTCGATTTCCAGGGTTTCCCGCAGTTTCTGGGGGTCGATGCCGTCCACCACGAGCGAGATGCCCTTCTTGGTAAAGGGGTCCTTCACGTTCTGGGCTTCCTGTTCCAGGGATATGAGACCATTGCGCCGGGCCTTGGCTGCGTAGCCGATCAGGTCCTTGATAACCCGCTCGGGGTCGTTGTGGGCCGGCATCAATACCTTTTTGATATCCTTGGCCGCGCCAATGATCGTTTTCATGGGGAAGCTGACGAACGCCGCCCCGAAGGTGCCGCCGAGCACGATGATGGCCGCCGTGGGCTGGATGAGGGCGGTCAGGTGCAAACCTTCCAGCAGCGCCCCGCCGAACACCGCCCCGAATCCCATGACGAGGCCTATGATTGTCGCTATGTCCATACGTCGCCTGACCTTTCCTGTTAGTCGGTGTTATGGTCCGGTTTCAGGGGGCAGCGGGGAAGGTAGCTCCCCTCCGTCTTACGCCGGAGATACTTGCGGCCGTGGCCGCCGAGCGCCCGCTTCATGACCGATGACTTGAACGTGATGATACGGGCGACGATGGCGTCGGTCTTTTCGATGACCAGGTAGCGACGGCCATTGGAAAGCACGACATGGGTGTCCGGTGTCTCCTCGATGGCCTCGATGAGATCCGGGTTAACGAAAAAAACATCGCCGTCGAGACGTGTCAGTCTGATCATGGGGTACCTCTCCCGAAAATGGTCCGCTATGATATCGTTTCGGCCGCGGGCCGGAAAACTTTAGCTACAGCAGTGCCGCCAGACAGCGCCCGGTTTCGTAGAGGGCGCGCGTCTGGCGCGCGATCCGCTCCAATTCTTCGCCGGTGATGTTTTCGCGCATGAGGGTCAGGAATTCGGTGACCGGGGCCAGGGGCCCGTGGCGATAGCCCATGAGCTTCACCTCCGCCTCGATGGCCGACTCCTTCTCACCGAGGCGCCGGATCTCGTCCACGGGCAGAGGCTTTTCCCGGGCCGCCCGGATGATGGCCTCTGTCGTTTCAATCCCCTGTCCCGTGAGCTCCCAGAAGGTCCGCAGGGTCTCGTCGCCGGGCGCCCCGCACCGTTTCGCGCTTCCGTCGAAGCATCCCTTCCAGGTGGTTTCGCGCCGCTTGACCTGCTCTTCGTCCCGGGCGTCCACATTGAACAGGCCATCCCATGTCAGGTACCCGTCGGGGGCAAACGAACTCCGGTAGACCCTCACCCCGGCAAAATCGGCATTCCCCAATTCTCCGGAGCCGGCCAGGACCATGCGGCAGGCCGAGAAGACCGCCTTGGGAGAAATGGTGTCGCGGCAGACCGGATCGGCGCAGACCAGGCTGTAGGGGCAGGGGGAGCAGGGCAGGTCGGGCTGGAGCGCCAGGTGCCCTTCGCCGTAGGGGCCGGTGCAGCGGAAAAAGGCCGGGCCAATGCAGAGCATGACCGCGGGCACACCGGCCGCGGCGGCGAAGTGCATGGTGCCGGTGTCATTGGAGACCAGGGCTGCACAACGCCCCACCAGGGAGTAGAGCTCTTCGATCCCGGTTTCGCCCACCGCGTCCACGGCCGGCAGCTCCATGGCGGCCAGGGCCTGCTCGGCCAGGTGCTTTTCCACGGGAGCCCCGAAGAGGATGGTCCGCACCCCCAGCTCCCGCTGGAGCCGGTCCGAGATGCGGGCGAAGTGCTCGGCGGGCCAGATCCGGGTCGCCTCGCTGGCTCCCAGTTGCAGCCCCACGAGGCGTTGTCCCTTGAGCCCGTGCCGGTTCAGGAAGTCGTCGGCGAACCGCTCCCCCTTCTCCGTGGCGACCAGTTCCACCCGGCATCCGTCGGGGGGGACCTCGCCCAGCCGGGTGAAGATATCCACCAGGTTGATGGCGTTGTATTTGCGGATGTTGTCGTTGAACCAACTGAAGATGTACTGCCCCCAGAGGGTCACGATGTTCCGCTCCCCTGTCTCGTCGGCCGAAATGCCGGTGCGGCGCCGGCTCGTGACGCAGGAGGCGAAAAAGGCGGAGAGGCGCGAGCAGGTGATGTTGACCAGCAGGTCGTAGCTCCCCTCCTCCAGCTTCCGCACGAACTCATCCATCTTGAGGTAGGGGGCGAGTGGCGATTCGCCGGTGGCGATGTCCCAGGCGATGTCCTGCTTGTTGAGGACGATGGTCCGGTCGATGCCGGGGAGCAGCGGCAGGATGCCGCAGAAACGGTCCTCCACGATGGCGGTGATCCGGGCGCCGGGGTGGGCGCGGCGCAGCGCCCGCACCAGCGGTGTCGTCTGGATCAGGTCCCCGTACCGGGCTATGGCGAGAAGGGCGATCTCTTTCATTCCGGAATTTTCTCCCAGAGGACCTCGACGTTCTGGAGCATGAGGAACAGCTTTTCGGCCCGGGAAAGTTTCCCCTGGCCGGTCACGATGGTGCCGAGTGCATCGTTGAGGGTGAACCAGCGCTGGTCGGGCAGCGTGCCGAGCAGGTCGCCGAGCCCGGGATGCCGGTCCAGGTCGGCCATGATCTCGTCCCGCCGGTCCGCCCGCTGCCGGACCCGCTCGGCCAGGTGGGGAAAGGTTCCGGTCATGAGGGCCACCAGTTCCGCCATGCGGTGTTCGTAGGTATGCTCGGCCAGGACCCGGGCCATGCCGCGTCCCGCAACCTCCCGTCGAGCCTCGGGATCGGCCAGGAAGCGGCTGATCCTTTCCCGTGCCTCATCAAGACTGCCGAAGGTCTCCAACTCTCCCTGGTCGAACAGTTCCGGCAGGAGCGCGCGGCGGTCCACCAGTTGGAAGGCTCCGCAGGCGGCCAGCTCGAAGGTCCGGGGATTTACGAAGTCTCCGTCGGGCACCACCCCGTCGCAGGTGGTGGATGAGTGGAGATTCAGGTTCACGGCTGACGCATTGAAGATCTTGACCGTGGTCTCCGTGTCGATTCGCGCGCCGCCCCGCTGGATGAAGGGGACCAGGGGCGACGGGAAGGGCCAGTCGCTCCCCCAGATCCGGAAGGGGAAGTCGGTGAGTCCCTTGAAGAATATCTGCCGGTTGTAGTAGCCGGCCCCCACGAAGGAGAGGGGGCTGCCGAACTCTTCCCGTTCGGCCGGGGTCAGTTCCGTTGGCCGGTGGACCGACGGGTCGGCGCAGGTGGGGAGGTAGGCATAGCGGGTAACCCCGGCCCGGGCCAGTTCGGCGGCGAAGTTGTCCGTCTGGATGCCGAAGAAATAGGACGCAGCCGGCGCTGAATCGCGCCAGTAGGGGAGCACCCGGTAGTCCTCCACGAACCAGAAAGCGGTGGGGATTCCCCGGGCCTCGATCCGTTTCATGGTCTCGGGGAGGAGCGGCGCCTGGGCCAGGGCCAGGATCATGTCGGGCCGGGTTTCCCGGGCCCGCAGCTCAACCGCCTGGGAGAGGAGCGAGGTGATCCCGGCGTGGAATGCCCGGCGGCTCTGGTTGAAGATGAATTCCTTGCCGAAATCCATGGCCACGGCCAGCCGTTCGCTCTCGAAGGGGATCACCTGGTGCCCCAGTGCCCGCAGGGCCCGTGCCGCGTGGTGGGCCG
>NZ_JCAMRN010000103.1:0-8544 GCF_059620965.1 Geobacter sp. PheSNFMC | reverse complement strand
GCGTCGATGGCATCCCAGGCGGAAAGGCGGTCGGCCTTGCGCTTGGAAAGGACCGCGTACCCCTTCTGGTTCTCTTTGCGCTCGAACAGGGCCTTTACTTCGTCGCCCACCTGGACGGTCAGGTTGCCGGCCTCGTCGAGGAACTCTTCAACGGGGATGCTCCCCTCGGACTTGTATCCGATATCGACCAGCACGTATTCGTTGCTGATGTGCACCACCTTGCCCTTGACGACTTCCCCCACATGGTGATGCCTGATACTTTCCTGGAAAAGCTCGGCGAACTCGCCGGAGCCCCCCTGATCCGCCTCGTCCTCCGCATCGGCGAACCTTTTGATCGTCATTGCGGTGCGGCTGTTGTAGTCCTTGTCATCACTCATTTAAAGCTGGCCTCCCTACACGTCGTGGATTAGGATGAGTAAACGTAGCAATATCTATCGAAAAACTCAACCTTTTTTCTTATTGTCAAGCTCTTGTATCCGTTCTATTACCTTATCGATAAGCCACTTGGGCGTGGATGCGCCCGCAGTGACCCCTACCCGCTCAACCCCTTGAAACCATGATGCATCCAGCTCCTGGGCCGTCTCTATGTGGTGAGTGCGCGGCTGCAGCTCGGAGCAGACCTCGGCGAGCCGCTTGGTGTTGGCGCTGTTGAAGCCGCCGATGACGATCATGCAGTCCACCTCCCGGGCCAGGGCCTTGGCTTCGTCCTGGCGGACGGCGGTGGCGTCGCAGATGGTCTTGAAGACCCGGATCTCCCCCCCCTTGAGGAGGCATTCCTTCACCACGTTCTTGAGGGTTTCGAAGGATTGGGTGGTCTGGGCCACAACGCCGACCTTCTTCATGTTGGGAAGCCTGGCGGCCTCCTCGCCGGAACCGACCACGTGGACCGGCCCCTCGGCATAGGATACGATGCCCTGCACCTCCGGGTGGTCGGCATCGCCCACCACCACCACGGTATAGCCGTCGTGGGACAGGCGCTTCACGTGCTCCTGGGCCTTCTTGACAAAGGGGCAGGTGGCGTCGACCACCTCCAACTGCCGGCGGACCGCGTCTTCCAGTTCCGCGGAGGTCACCCCGTGGGACCGGATGATGACGGTGCCGTTGCCGATCCCTTCCAGGTCGCTCAGCACCTTCACCCCCATCCCCTCCAGGCGCTGCACGACCTGGGGCGAATGAATGATGGGGCCGAGGGTGAAGGTTTCCCCGTCCTTTTCGGCGGCCTCGAAGGCCATCTGGGTTGCCCGCTTCACGCCGAAGCAGAAGCCGGCCCGCTTTGCCAGTAGAATCTCCATTGCGTTGCTCCCGATGCTGCTACTCTGTTGCCGTCCCGGGTTACCCTCCCGGAAAGGCCCGTTCCCGCTCCCGCACGATGGATTCCATGCGGTCCAGGACTTCCTCGATGGAAAGACCGGTCGAATCGATGTCCACGGCGTCATCGGCCCGTCGCAGGGGGGCGTGCTCCCGGCCCGAGTCCTGCTCGTCCCGCCGGGCCACGGCCGCGATGGTCTCCTCAAGGGACACCTCCTGCCCCTTGGCCTTCAGTTCCAGGTAGCGCCGACGGCCCCGCTCCTCCACTGACGCGGAGAGGAAAAACTTCACGTCGGCGTCCGGGAAGACCACGGTGCCGATGTCCCGCCCCTCCAGGATGACCCCCCCTTCCCGGGCCATGTGGCGCTGGAGGCGCAACAGGACGTCGCGCACCACCTTGCGTGCCGAGATGGCCGAGGTGAGGGTGCTGATGGCCGGGGTCCGGATGGCGTCGGTCACGTCCTCGCCGTTGGCGGTCACCCGACAGCAGCCGTTAGTCCTGACAAAGGCGATCTCCAGGCCGGCGCAGAGCCCGGCCAGGGAGGCATCGTTGTCGGGCGCGATGCCGGCGCGGCTGGCGGCCAGGGCCACGGTCCGGAACATGGCGCCGGTGTCGATGTGGATGTAGCCGAGCCGGTCCGCCAGCAGCTTGGTTATGGTGCTCTTCCCGGCGCCCGACGGTCCGTCGATGGCGACGATGAGCCCCCTGCGCCCCGCCGCGCTCACCGTACCGCCACCCTGTCCAGGAGCGTAGTGAAGGTGGGGAACGAGGTGGCGATGCACTCGGTGTCGCTGACGGTGACGGCCCCCGAGGCGGCAAGCCCCGCCACGAGCATGGACATGGCGATCCGGTGGTCGCCGAAGCTCTCCACGGTGACGCCGTTCAGCCGGCCGGTCCCCTCGACGATCATGCCGTCCGCCGTCTCGGTGATAGCGGCCCCGGCTGCGCGCAGGTTGGCGGCCATGGCCGCGATGCGGTCCGTTTCCTTGACCCGCAGTTCCCGGGCGTCGCGGATGACGGTGGTCCCTTCGGCCAGGGCGGCGGCCACGCAGATGACCGGGAATTCGTCGATGGCCCGGGGGACCACATCGCCCCCGATCTCGATCCCCTTGAGGGCCGACGACCGAACCAGCAGGTCGGCCACCGGCTCGCCGGAAACCTCGCGCTGGTCGAGCAGCTCAATCGAGCCTCCCATGGCGGCGAGGATGTCGAGGATGCCCGTGCGGGTCGGGTTTACGCCCACCCCCCGGATGAGCAGCTCGGAGCCGGGGACGATCAGGGCGGCTACCAGGAAGAAGGCCGCCGAGGAGATGTCCCCCGGCACCACGATGTCGCGGCCGTCCAGTTCGTGACCGCCGTACACGGTGACCCCGGCGGCGTCGGTTTCCAGCCGGGCGCCGAAGTGGCGGAACATCCGCTCCGAGTGATCCCGCGAGAGATGGGGCTCGGTGATGCGGGTGGCACCGTCGGCGTAGAGACCGGCCAGCATGAGGGCCGACTTCACCTGGGCGCTGGCCACCGGCGAATCGTGGGTAATGCCGGTCAGGGGCCGGCCCACGATGGCCAGGGGCGCCTTTTCGCCGTTGTCGCGGCCGTGGATGCAGGCCCCCATGCGTGAAAGGGGCTCCACCACCCGCCGCATGGGCCTGCGCCGCAGGTAGCGGTCGCCGGTGAGGACCGTGTAGAAGCGCTGGGCAGCCATGAGGCCCGTCAAAAGCCGGATGGACGTGCCGGAGTTGCCGCAGTCGATGACGTCCTCGGCCTCGGTCAGGCCGTGGAGCCCGTTCCCCTCGATGCGCAGGGTCTCGCCGTCGTCGTGGATCTGCACCCCCATGGCCCGGAAGGCGTCGAGGGTGGCGATATTGTCTTCGCCCCGGAGAAAGCCGCTCACCGTGGTCACGCCGCGGGCGATGGAGCCGAGCATGATGGAGCGGTGGGAGATGGATTTATCCCCCGGTACCGCGATCTCGCCGCGCAGCGCGCGGGCGGGGTGTGAACTCAGGCGTACCACGGACACTCCTTTGCAGCTAGAGTATGGCGTCACGGGATTCCTTGGAATCCCGGAAGAACCGTTCGAGACCTTCCGCGTCCCCCGCGGCCACCAGGGAGCGGAGCCGGCTGAAGTACGCGGCGAAGTGATCCATCACCTCCAGGATCCCCTCCCGGTTCATGAGGGCGATGTCGCGCCACATGGCCGGGTCAGACGAGGCAATGCGGGTAAAGTCCCGGAAGCCGCCGGCCGAGTAGCGGAGAATGCTCTCCTCGAACCGGTCGTACCCCTCCACGGCGTTCACCAGGGCATAGGCGACCATGTGGGGGAGATGGGAGATGGCGGCAACCAGCCGGTCGTGCATCTCCGGGGCCATCAGCACCACTTCGGAACCGGCCGCCTCCCACATGCGGGCCACCGTGGCGAGCGCGTCGCGGTCAGTGGTTGCGGCCGGGGTCAGGATACAGCGCTTACCCTGGTAGAGGGTGGCGAAGGACGCCCCGACCCCCGAATGCTCGGTGCCGGCAATGGGGTGCCCCCCCACGAAACAGGTGCCGGCCGGCATGAGGGGATCGCACGCGGCCACCACCTCTGCCTTGACGCTGCCGCCGTCGGTCACGATGCACCCGGCGGTCAGATGGGGGCCGATCTCCCTCACTACCCCCGCCATGGCGCGGACCGGCACGGCAAGGAAAACCATGTCGGCGCCGGCAACCCCTTCGGCAGCCGTGGCCGCGGCCCGGTCGACAACCCCCAGCTCGGCGGCCTGCCGCAGGTTGGCCCGGTCCAGGTCGATACCCACGACCTCGCCCACGGCATCTGCCGCCCGCAGGGCCCGCGCCAGGGAACCGCCGATGAGGCCGACACCGATGACGGCCAGTCGCCGGACAAGGGGGGCGGAACCGCTCATTTCGCCCTGGGATAGGAGCCGAGAATCTTCACGAACTGGCAATAGTGCCCCAGGTCCTGAACCGCCTCGGCAACCACCGGATCGGTGATGTGGCCAACCAAGTCCAGAAAAAAGATGTATTCCCACGCCTTCTTCTTGAGGGGGCGGGATTCGATCTTGGACAGGTTGACGCCGCGGGAGGCGAAGGGCTCCAGCATCCGGTAGAGGATGCCCGGCTCGTCCTTGACGGAAAACATGAGCGAGGTCTTGTCGTCGCCGCTCCGCTCCGCCATCTTTCGGCCGACAACGAGGAAGCGGGTGAAGTTGTTGACCTGGTCCTCGATCCTCGTGCGCACCACCTTCAGGTCGTACTGGGCCGCGGCGAACTCGCTGGCAATGGCCGCGGCCGCGTAATCCTCGCTCACGATCTGGGCGGCCAGGGCGGTGGACGCCACGTCCACCACCGGCACCCCCGGCAGGTTGTTGTCGAGCCACTTGCGGCACTGGGCAATGGCCTGGGGATGGGAGTAGACCTTTTTCACGTCGTCCAGCCTCCCGGTGCGGGAGAGGAGGTCGTGGGACACCTCCAGCAGGATCTCTGCGTTGATCTTGAGGTCGCTCTCCATGAACATGTCGAGGGTGTGGGACACCATCCCCTCGGTGGAATTCTCCACCGGCACGACCCCGTAGAGGGCCCGCCCCTTCTCCACCTCCTCGAACACGGCAGGGATCGATTTCTGGGCCACCAGCTCCGCGGCCAGGCCGAAGTGCTGCATGGTGGCCAGATGGGTGAAGGTCGCCCGGGGCCCCAGGAACGCCACTTTCATGGGCGCCTCAAGGGCCAGGGACGCGGAGATGATCTCCCGGAACACGCTCTTGACCGCCTCGGCCGGGAAGGGACCGGCGTTGCGGGCGAGCAGCCGCTCGTAAATCTCCCGTTCCCGGTTGGGCACGTGAAAATCGCGCTTCTCCGCGGTCTTGACCTGTCCCACCTCCATGACCAGTCCGGCACGGCGGTTGAGCAGATCGAGGATGGCATCGTCAATGGCGTCGATCTCGCGCCGAAGTGCGTCGAGATTGCGTGTCGCGCTCAAGGGGGTCACCTGGGGGGAGAAATATGGTGCGGCAGTTCCGCGGAGGGAGGTACTGTATAGCAAAGGGGGCTAAAATGCAAACATTTTATGGTTTACACCATCGCTACTTGAGGCAGACCTTGCGTACCTCGTGGATGTCGGTGAGCCCCTGGAAGACCTTGAGGATGCCGTCCTGCCGCAGGGTGGTCATGCCGTCGGCCATGGCCTGCCGCCGGATGATCTCGGTGTCGGACTTCTTCTTGATGAGGCTCTTCATGGTGTCGGTGCCCTCGAGCACCTCGTGGATGCCGAGGCGCCCCCGGTAGCCGCTCTGATTGCAGGTGGTGCACCCCACCGGCCGCCCCAGAACCACCTCGTTGCCCAGCAGGCCGGTGGCGGCGAACTGCTCCTCGCCGTACTCCTCGATGATCTCGGAGAGTTCCTTCCGGTCCGGGCGGTAGAGCTCCCGGCAATCTTCGCAGAGGCGGCGGGCCAGGCGCTGGGCCACGACGCAGATGAGCGAATCGGAGAAGCTGAAGGGGTCGAGCCCCATTTCCAGGAGGCGGGTGACCGTCTCCGGGGCCGAGTTGGTGTGCAGGGTCGACAGGACCAGGTGCCCGGTGAGGGAGGCCTCCACCGCGATGGAGGCGGTTTCCTCGTCCCGCATCTCGCCCACCATGATCACGTCAGGATCGAGCCGCAGGAACGAGCGCAGGGCCGCGGCAAAGGTGAGCCCGATGCGCTGGTTGACCTGAACCTGCCGGAGCCCCTTCTGGGTGATCTCCACCGGGTCCTCGGCGGTCCAGATCTTCACCTCCGGCCGGTTGATGCGGGCGATGGCCGCGTGGAGGGTGGTGGTCTTGCCGCTTCCGGTGGGGCCCACCACCAAGACAAGGCCGTAGGGCTTGGCTATGGATTCCCCGAAGATGCGCATGTTGCGGTCGGTGAGGCTGAGACTGTCGAAGGAATAGGCCTGGCCCGTGTTCAGGAGCCGGATGACCACGTCCTCAAGCCCGCCGGCCGTGGGCATGGTGGCGATCCGCAGTTCCAGGTCCAGGGGGCCGAATTTCTTGAAATTGATCTTGCCGTCCTGGGGCTTGCGCTTCTCGGCGATGTCCAGCTCGGCCATGATCTTCAGGCGCGAGGGGATGGCGTACTTGTACTTGTATGGAATCCTCTGATACACCTTGCAACTGCCGTCGACCCGCATCCTGACGATCACGTCGTTCTTGCCGGGATAGGGCTCGATATGGATGTCAGAGGCCCGGTTCTGGTGGGCGTCGAAGATGATCTTGTTGACGAGCTTCACGATAACGCTGTCGCGCTCGGTGATCGTGCGCACCTCGTCGTCGATGTCCGGCTCGTCCTCCACGGCGCCGGAGCTCAGGATGTCGACGATGCTCCCCGGCGCGATCTCCAGATCGGCCTCGTCGAGGGAAAAGGCCTGGGCAGAGCCTGCGGCGGTCTTGTAGAGGCGCTGCTGGGCCTGGATGATCTCGCTCTCCATGGCGATGACCGGGATGATCCGGGACTTGATGCTCTGCTCGAGCTCCTTCAGCTCATGGAGCTTGATGGGATAAGCCATGGCCAGGGTGATGGTGTTGCCGATGCGGGAGATGGGGACGATCCGCTGGCGCTGGGCATAGTTGGGGTTGATGCAGCGGACGAGATCGGGGTCGATCTCCAGGGTGTTGATATGGACGAAGGAGAGGTCGTACTGGGTGGCAATGGTCTTGGCCAGGGGCTCCTCTTCGACGAGACGCAGTTTGCGGAGGGCGCGCTCCAGGGTGGAGCCGTCCCGCTTGGCGGCAGCCCGGGCCTGCCCCAGGCGCTCCTCGTCGATCAAGCGCTCCCTGATGAGGAGGTCGCCCAGTTTCTGGCGCTTGCCGGTCTGCTCCAGGATGTAGGACAGCTCGCCCTCGTTCAGAAACCCGAGCTTGCAGAGCAACTGCCCCACGGGCTGGTCGGGGAAGACCTTCTGCAGTTCCAGGGCCTCGCGGAGCTGATCCTCGGAGATCAGCCGGTGCTCGATAAGTATCTCGCCAACCTTTTTCTGGGACATGGGGGCAACGGACCTCGGGAACGGCCGCCGTTCAGTAGGAAACGATCGAGTAGCCGTTGAAATCGAGCAGATCGCGGAACAGGGGATTCAATGCCGCATTGGTGAAAAATCCCCCGGTCGCACTGCCTGAACGGGGGACCCGGAAGCCCGACATCTGGATCCCGTAGGGGGCCTCCCGGTAGGGGACCAGATCGTACCGGGCAAAGGCCCCCGGCATCCGCAGGCGGCCGAAGATTTTTTCCGCCACCACGCGGAAATCGTCATGGTCGCCGAGCATGATCACCCGGTAGCCCCTGGTCTCCAGCAAGCGAGTGAGGGTGTAGCTCACCGGATCCCCGTCAAAATGGCTCACCACGAACCGGTCGCCGCCGTTCTCGAAATAGCGGTCTGTCCGGACGAACAGCGTGACCCCGCCGTCGCCGGACCCGAAGAGCTCCACGCTGCGGTCCACGTCGTAGCGGAGGTTGAGCGCCCTGAGGATCGAGTCGGCAATGTCGCGCGGCTCGCTGGCAGTAATCTGGTACAGGGTCTGGCTCGCGGGAGGAGTCGATTCGCCCCGGGCCGGGAACGGCTCCACCAACTGGAATCCCTCGCGCCTCAGGAAGCCGGTCAGGGCGGGGGGCACCCCGCGCCGGTACTCGTCCACGTTCAGGAGGATCACGTCGTTGCGCAGCAGGCTGTCAGGGCTTTTCTCCACCTTGAAGTCGGCTGTGACGGTCAGCCTGGGATCGGCGCCGAACTCCAGGGAGACGTTCTCCTCCACCGAATAGAACCCCGCGCCCTCCAGCAGGGACGACAGGAAACGCCTCCGGTTGCGGGGATTCTCCGACACGATCCTGACCGAGGGTTCCTTCTCCTCGATGAGCGCCCGCACCAGGGGCGGAATCCTGCCCTCGGCATCGACCAGGATGCGGCCGCCGTCGGCGGCAGGAAACGTGGGAAAGTTCTCCGGATCGAGGGAGAGGGAAAAATTCCGGTCTTCGATCCTGATGGGACGCGCATCACGCACCTCGGCGGCAACGAGCCCGTCCCACAGGCGGCGGGCCGCGTCGAGATCGTGGGTCTCGCGCTCGCCGGCGTAGCCGGTCATCCGGAGCAGGTGGCCCGTCTCCTTTGCCGTGGGTCCCCTGGAGCCGGGGGCAACAGTTGCTTCCCGGGCAATGGGGCGGCTGCGGCCCCGGTCGTCGTTGCCGGCGGCAGCGCCCAGGGGGAGGCGAATGG
>NZ_JCAMRN010000102.1:0-20759 GCF_059620965.1 Geobacter sp. PheSNFMC | reverse complement strand
GCTCATCCCTCCTACTGAAACATTTCTACCTGTTCGTTCCCCACAACCGAACAAGCATGTCGGTTTTTCGCGAGCCCAGTCCATGCCATAGCGAAACAAGGCCCACGTACTCTTCTGTCAGTTCATAGATAAGGCAGTATTTCACCGGACCTGAATCGATATACAACTCTTTAAGCACCACCTGCTGACCGGCAAGCAGATAGGGTGAATCGGTGCCGGCAAAGTTATTGTCGTAAAGGAGCCTTTCTGCCGCTTCAATACGCTCCAGAAACATCTCCGCAACTTCTACCCGGTAGCGCTCCGCCAAATTCTCCGCATACCGCCGAACCCGGGCCTGATATTCCAGCGAACGCTTAAGCGGGCGTTTTGCCATTCCGCAGCTCTTTCCTCATGGAATCGAAGAATTCATCCCCTTCCGCAACGACAGTCCCCAGGCCGGAACGAAGTTCGTACCAGCCTCGCTCAACAGAATCGAAGAACTCCTGCCGTTCGTCGGCGTGCCGCACATACATCCGCAACGAATCCCGGAGCACATCCTGTTCATTGCGCCCTTCCCGCTGGGCAATCCGCTTCAGGTTCATGCTGTCGGCTTCATCGAGCCTGAGCCCCAGTTGTTTGCTGCGTCCCATACATTCCACCTCCCTGGTATCAATGATACCAATATACATCACCGCATATCACCCAACAAGATATCCGGTTGTCGAAAAGGCTGCCCATCATTTCCACACAACACTACGCTACGGGCACACAGGGCCGAGCCCTTCACACATAAATATCCGCCCAGACCTCATCATCCTCCGGCCACGGCGATTCCTCGGCAAATGCCACGGCATCGGCCACGACGCCCCGGCATTTCTCCAGCACGGCGGCCAGTTCAGCCTCGGTGGCGATGCCTTCTTCCACCAGGCGTTTCTCGAAGTTCGGGATCGGGTCGCGGCTTTTCCAGAGCTCCACTTCGGCGGCGCTGCGGTACTTGCCGGGGTCGGCCATGGAGTGACCCCGGAAGCGGTAGGTCATGGCCTCGATCAGGTAGGGCCGGCTGTGCTCCCTGACCCACTCGGCGCCCCACTTGACGGCCTCGTACACCGCCATGACGTCCATGCCGTCCACCCGCACGGAGGGGATGTCGTAGCCGCAGGTCCGTTTGTGGATGTCGGAGAGGGCCGAGGCCCGGGAGACGGCGGTACCGATGCCGTAGAAGTTGTTCTCGCAGATGAACAGGACCGGCAGCTCCCAGAGCCGGGCCCAGTTGAGGGATTCGTGGAAGGTGCCCTGGTTCACGGCGCCGTCGCCGAAGAAGCAGGCAGAGATCCGCTGTTCATTGCGGTACTTGGAGGCGAAGGCAAGCCCCACGGCAATGGGGAACTGGCCGCCGACGATGGCGTAGCCTCCCATGAAGGCGAGGCTCGGGGCGAAGAGGTGCATGGAGCCCCCCTTCCCTTTGCACAAGCCGGTGGCCTTGCCGAAGAGCTCGGCCATGACCCGCCGCGGCTCGGCCCCCCGGATGATGGCCTGGGCGTGCTCCCGGTAGGCGGACAGGATGTAGTCGTCCTTGCGCAGCGCCGCGGTGGCGCCCACCGCCACCGCCTCCTGGCCGCTGTAGAGGTGGAGGAAGCCGGTGATGTGCCCCTTGGTGTACTGTTCGGCGCACGATTCCTCGAATTCGCGGGAGAGGACCATCTGTTCGTGCATCTTCAGCAGTTCGGAATCGGGAAGAATGGCGCGGAGCGTGGTTGCCATGATTCACCTCATGCGGATTCGGTATTCAGGGTAAAGAAGAAGCATGCCCCCCGGCCCGGCTCGGAGAAGGCCCAGACCCTGCCGCCGTGCCGGTGGATAATCCGTTGCACCGTGGCGAGGCCGACCCCGGTGCCGGCAAATTCGGCATCGGTGTGGAGCCGCTGGAAGGGGGTGAACAGTTTGCCTGCGTATGCGGCATCAAAACCGGCCCCGTCGTCGCGGACGTAGTAGACGGGTTCACCGCCACTGGTGTCGACGCCGAACTCGATGTGCGCCACCTCTTTCCTGCCGGTGTATTTCCAGGCATTGTGCAGCAGGTTTTCAATGACGCTCCGCAGCAGGGCCGGATCGCCCGTGGCCGCGACCCCGTCGGCGATGGCCGCGTCCACGCGGCGATGGGGCTCGGCCTCGCGCATTTCCGCCATGATCTGCCGGGCAATGGCGCTCAGATCCACCTGTTTGCACTGGAGCTCTTTCCGGCTTATCTGGGAAAGGGCCAGGAGCGAGTCGATCATCTCCTGCATCCGCCGGCAGGAGACCATTATCCGGGCGAGATAGCCGCCCGCGTAGTGGTACTCCCTGGCCTCAAGCTCCTCGTTGAGTATCTCGGCATAGCCGCTGATGTGTCGCACCGGCGCCCGCAGGTCATGGGACACCGCGAAGGTGAACGATTCCAGTTCCCGGTTGGACGCCTCCAGTTCGGCAGTGCGTGACCTCACCCGCTGTTCCAGCCCGGCGGTGAGCTGCTGGAGCGCCTCCTCGGCCCGCCGGCGGTCGGTCACCTGGCGTTCCAGCTCGGCGGTCCGCTCCCTGACCCGCTCCTCCAGTTGCTCGTTCAGGCGGGTAAGCTCTTGTTCCAGCCTCTGGCGCTCCGCCAGTTCACGCTGCAGTTCCGCGGTCCGCGCACTCACCTTGCTCTTGAGCGTCAGGTTGATCAACACCGCCGCAACCAGCAGAACGCCCGCAACTGAAGCCAGCACGCCGGCCACGAACGCCCAACTGGGCCGCCACGGCGGAGCCTTCACATGAATCCAGCGCCCGATGAGGGCCGCCTTCTCTTCCTCGCTCAGGGCTGCCAGCCCCTTGTTGAGGATCTGCCGCATCATGGGCCAGTCCTTGCGGACGCCGATCCCCCAGCGGTACATGAAATCGGTCTTTCCCACGAGCCGGAGGTTGGTTATCCCCGCCTCCTGGAGGTAAAAGGTGGCGTTGGCCATGTTTTCCACGTAGACGTCCACCATCCCCAGAGATGCCTTGGCCAGCCCCGTGGAGACATCCGGCACGACGTCCAGGCTGATCTGCGGATAGGCGTTTCGCAGGTAGTCGTGGGCCATGTAGTTGGAGACCACGGCCACCTTCAGCCCCTGCAGATCCTTGATGGCAAGGGGCTTGCCGAACTCCCTGGCCGAGAAGATCCCGCCGGGGACCACCACGAGGGGATCGGTGAACAGCATGTACCGCCCCCGGTCCTCAGTGGCTTCCACTGCCCCGAGCAGGTCCACCTCGTGCCGCTTGAAGGCATCCATGACCTCGTCCCAGTTTTGCAGGTGGACGATGGTTATCCTGATGCCGAGTTTCTTCTCCAGGGTGTGGATGTGGTCTGCCGCGGCCCCCCGGTAGACGCCGTTTTCGTCGAAATATTCGATGGGCTTGAGGTCGGGGTCCGGGGCGAGCTTGATGACCGGATGGGCGTTGAGCCACGCCCGCTCCTCGGGGGTCAGGGACACGGCGCCGGATTCGGCGCGGGAGCCCCCGGTTGCCGCCAGAATGACGACGAGCACCGTAATCAGCGCGAACGCGGACAGGATCGACAGGCCACGGGCACGTCCACGCCCGGCCATGATCAGGCGCTCCGCTTCACGTAGTTCAGCGTCCCGCCGGCCAGCAGTTCCTGCCGCTGCCTGTCCGAGACGTCCAGCAGGGTGACGATTTCCTTCCCGCCCGCCCGCACCGGGATCTCCACGGCCCCGGAGGCCACGAGCCGCCGCACGTCGGGGAACTCCAGCCGGTCCCCCTGCTTCAGGAGGTCATAGTCGGCGGGGTTCTTGAACGTGAGCGGCAGGATGCCGAAGTTGACCAGGTTGGCCTTGTGGATCCGGGCGAAGCTCTTGACGATCTTGGCCCGGATGCCCAGGTAGCGCGGCGCCAGGGCCGCGTGCTCCCGGCTCGATCCCTGGCCGTAGTTCTCGCCGCCGATGACCGCGCCGCACCCCTTTTCCTTTGCCCGCGTGTGGAACTCGGGGTCCAGTTGCTCGAACACGAACTGGCTGATGGCCGGGATGTTGCTCCGGTACGGCAGCACCTTGTTGCCCGCCGGCATGATGGTGTCGGTGGAGATGTTGTCACCCACCGTGAGGATGACCTCGGCCTCCAGGGTGTCCGGCAACGGATCGAAGTCCGGGAACGGGACGATGTTGGGGCCGGTGACGATCTCCACCTGCCTCGCCTCCGCGGGCGACAGGGGGAAGATGATGCTGGAGTCGTCCAGCACGTATTTGGCGGGGTTCTGCACGTTGGGCCACGCCATGAGGTCGCCCAGCTTGCGGGGGTCGGTGACCATGCCGAAGATGCCTGCGGCGGCGGCAGTTTCGGGGGAACAGAGGTAGACCCGGTCATTCTTGGTGCCGCTGCGGCCGGGGAAGTTGCGGGGGAAGGTGCGCAGGCTCACCTGGCCGGTGCCCGGCGCCTGCCCCATGCCGATGCAACCGAGGCAGCCGGGCTGGTGGATCTGGGCCCCGGCCAGGAGGAGCATCATGATTCCGCCTTGATCGGCCACGTTCTCCAGCACCTGGCGGCTGCCCGGATTCACGTTGAAGGAGACGTGAGAGGCGACGCGTCGGCCGTCCAGGATGCGGCAGACGGTCATCAGGTCCCGGAAGGCGGAGTTGGCGGAACTCCCCACGAGCACCTGATCCACCTTGAGCCCTTCGATGTCGGCCACCCGCACCACGTTGTCCGGCGACGAGGGGCAGGCGATGAGGGGCTCCACCGTGGCGAGGTCGATTTCCTCGTACTCGTCGTAGGCGGCGTCCGGGTCGGCGGCAAGCTCCTGCCACACCTCAGCGCGGCCCTGGGCCTCCAGGAACTCGCGGGTCCGGTGGTCCGAGGGGAACAGGGAGGTGGTGGCCCCCAACTCCGCCCCCATGTTGCCGATGATGGCCCTATCGGTGGCCGAGAGGGTCGCCACGCCGGGGCCGTAGTACTCGATGATCGTGCCCACGCCCCCCTTCACGGTGTGGCGCCGGAGCATCTCCAGGATCACGTCCTTGGCCGAGACCCAGGGCTGGAGCTGTCCCGTGAGCTTCACTCCCCAGATCTTCGGACAGGGGAGGTGGAACGGGTGCCCCGCCATGGCCAGGGAGACGTCGAGCCCGCCGGCGCCGATGGCGACCATGGAGAGCCCGGCGGCCGACGTGGTGTGGGAGTCGGCCCCGAGCATGGTCTTGCCCGGCACGCCGAAGCGCTCCAGGTGCACCTGGTGGGAGACCCCGTTCCCCGGCTTGGAGAGGTGGATGCCGAACCGTTGGGCCGCGGTCATGAGGAAGACGTGGTCGTCGGCGTTGCGGTTGTCGGTCTGGAGCAGGTTGTGGTCGATGTACTGGGCCGCCAGTTCCACCTTGACCCGGTCCACTCCCATGGCGATGAACTCCAGCATGGCCATGGTGCCGGTGGCGTCCTGGAGGAGCGCGTGGTCGATCCTGAGCGCGATCTCGGCGCCCGGTTTCAGTTCACCCGTGACCAGGTGCGCTTCGAGGATCTTCGTCGCGAGGTTCTTGCCCATGGAACTCTCCTTAGTCGTCCCTGAAAAAGTCCCCAAATGGTCTCAGTTGGTCTGAACCCGACGGGGAAAGCACTCCAGCAGGTCCATAAGATTCAGATTGATGCCCCTGAATCGCTCTTTGAAAAGCCATAAAAGGATAGCTCTGAGGAGCTTCCTGATGTTGAAGCCGCACCCGGCCAGGATGGCGTTGATTTTGTCGCCTTCTTCGCCCTTGAGGTAGTTGCGGTCCATCCGGTGGTCTTGCTTTACGTGGCCGATAATCGGCTCGATGCCGCTGCGCCTGCGGTACCATTTCCAGGCGCTGGCCTTCATGCTCTTCTCTTTCTTGTTGGCCAGATGAATCTCAGTGTTGGCAAGGGTTGTTGGGGCGCCTTTGTAGCCTTTGTCGCAATAAGCATGCTGAGGGCGCCAGCCACTGATGGCCTGTGCCTGATCGAGCGCGTCTTTCAGGGTATGCCCGTCATACGGGTTGCCATGGACGGCTTGGACGCCCACGATCCAGCTGTTCTCTGAGGTGCTCACCAGCGATACCTTGCAGCCAAACTCGTATTTCTTGTGGGCCTTGCCCTTGGCGATGCATTCCACTTCGGGGGCCTGCATGCTGTAGAGTTTGTTCGTGTCGTTTCGCTTCTGGCCAAAGATCCGCTTCGCCCGCTCCAGCATGGTGGCCAGCAAAGGGGCCGGAGCCTCGCATTTGCGTTCGATGTCGCGGATCACGCGGCCAAGGAACAGACGTAGCCGCTTTTGTTCCCGCTTGGCCCGCTTCGCCTGCCGGGCATGGCTGTAGCGACCCTGCATGATGAAGGCCCGCTTGCCCAGTCGCTCGTAACTCTGGCGAAGCTCGATGCCGCCTCTTTTGGCGAGCCGCACCAGAATGCGCCGGGCCTTGTGGTAAAGCCGGGCGTCGGTCGGAAAGGCGATGGCCTTTTCCTGGACCGTGGTGTCGACGTTGACCCGATCCAGGTCTTTTTCGGTCACGTACTCTTTGCCCTTGGCCGTCTCGATGGTCACCTGGAGCAGTTTCTCCATCCCCTGGGGGCCGATGCGCTTGCGCCACTTGACCAGGGTGGTCGGATCGAGCGGGAACTGGTGCTGGAAGTGTTCGAAGCCGCAGAAGTACTGCCAGTAACCATTTTCGATGAACTGGGCTACCACCGTCTCATCACTCACATTGTAGGCATGCTTGAGGTAGTGCAGCCCTACCAGCAAACGGATCGGCAGACCCGGCCGCCCGGCTTTTGCGACGTAGAGGGGACCGAACTCCTTGTCAAAGACCGACCAGTCGATGGTGTTGGCCAGGCGAAACAGAGGATGGCGGTTGTTAAGGATCTGATCGAGTCGGGAGCGAAACAGATCCTCCTGGCCGGTGGCGCTTGTTTTTGGTTTCATGAAATCACCAGGTTTTGAGAGTGTTGATTCAATTTCTGGTGATTTTATCACACAATAATCGCAATTTATATCAATAACATCAGATGGTTACACTTTTTCAGGGACGACTCCTTAGTTACGCATGTATCGCCCGCTTCTCCACGTCCAGGGCCGCTTCCTTCATGGCCTCGGCCAGGGTCGGGTGGGCGTGGAAGGTCATGGCGATGTCCGCGGCGCTGCCGCCGTAGGTCATGACGGTGACCGCCTCGGTGATGAGGTCCGAGGCGCGGGGGCCGACCACATGGATGCCCAGGACCCGGCCCGTGTCGGGCTTGGCCAGGATCTTCACGAACCCTTCGGTTTCCCCCATGCAGCGGGCCCGGCCGTTGGCCATGAAATTGAACCGGCCCGCGGCATAGGGAATCCCCTGCCCCTTGAGCTGCTCTTCGGTCAGGCCGACGCCGGCCGCCTCGGGCCACGTATACACGATACCAGGGATGTATTCATAGTCCACGACCGACGCCTCGCCGGTCAGGCGTTCGGCGAAAACCTCCCCCTCGGCCATGGCCTTGTGGGCGAGCATGGGTCCGTGGATCAGGTCGCCGATGGCGTAGATCCCCGGAGCCGAGGTCAGGTAGTTGCCATCTACCCGGATGCGCCCTCCCTCCATGGCGAGATTGAAGGGTTCGAGGCCGAGCCCGGCCATGACGGGGCGGCGGCCGGCGGCCACCAGGACCCGGTCGCAGGCGATGGCGTCGCGCCCGCCGGCGGACGATTCCACCGTGACCACGGCCTTGCCCTCCCGCTTCTCGATGCCGGTCACCCGTGTCTCCATGCGGAAGGAGATCCCCTGCTTCTTCAGGGAGCGCACCAGGGCGTCGGCCACCTGGCCGTCGGTGGCGGGGAGCGGCTTGGCCAGCACCTCCACCACGGTCACCTGGCTGCCGAGCCGGCGCCAGACCGACCCCAGCTCCAGCCCGATGTAGCCGGCCCCCACCACCAGCAGATGCTCCGGCACCCGGTCGAAGGCCAGGGCCTCCCGGGCCGAGACCACGGTCTCCCCGTCAAAGGCGAGGCCCGGTACCGGCACCGCCTCGCTGCCGGTGGCAAGGAGCACCTTGCCGGCTTCCAGCAGGTGCGCGGGCGCGGTGCCGTTGCCGCCCACCTCCACCCGCAGGAGGTCGCCGTTCCTGCCCGCCAGGCGGGCCGCCCCCTTCAGCCAGGTTATCCGGTTCTTCTTGAAGAGATAGGCGATGCCGTCGGTGAGCTTTTTCACCACATCGTCCTTGCGGGCCATCATCCGCGCCAGGTCGAGCCGCGGGGGGTCAATCAGGATGCCGTGGCCGGCAAAGCCGTCCCGGGCCTGGGCAAAGAGCTCCGATGAGTCCAGGAGCGCCTTGCTGGGGATGCACCCCTCGTTGAGGCAGACCCCGCCGAGGGTTTCGCGCTGTTCCGCCACCGCCACGGTCATGCCGAGCTGGGCCGCCCTGATGGCGGCCACGTAGCCGCCGGGTCCGGCGCCGATGACGATGAGGTCGAAGGTTTGGTCAGCCATGGGAAATCCTCCCGGAGCGAAGTAGAGTTATCCTGAAAAAACCGTTAAGCACAGAGCACCCCCCTCAATCCCCCCTACTTTGTAGGGGGGAAGCGAGCAACGCGAGCAGGGGGGTGAACATGTCACGACCTCAGCCAGTTGAAACGTCGCCCCCTCCGCGAACCATCGGCGACACAGCCCGGCTACTTCCCTAGCCGGTAGATGATCTCGAAGCTCCCCCCCTGCAGATGCTCCCAGAGCTTCTCGTCG
The DNA here is from genome assembly GCF_059620965.1 of Geobacter sp. PheSNFMC. Classification (NCBI taxonomy): domain Bacteria; kingdom Pseudomonadati; phylum Thermodesulfobacteriota; class Desulfuromonadia; order Geobacterales; family Geobacteraceae; genus Geobacter; species Geobacter sp. PheSNFMC. The sequence continues at coordinate 12,066 of NZ_JCAMRN010000102.1, read as the reverse complement.
GTCGTGGTCCGGTAGGGATCGCCGGTGTTTCCCAGTCCGGGCATGGAGAACTTGAGGCTGAACTCGCCCTGGTCCAGGACTACCCCCTTGCCTTCGAGGCGCGCCCCCGTGGTGCCCGCCTCCGGCCGGTGAGCGGGGCCGGCGGCGGAAATGCTCGGCTCCAGGGCGCGGATTTCCGTCGGCCGTCCCTGGAAGGCGACCAGCTCCTGGAGCACGTCCCGGGCGCCTTCGTTCCCCTGGCGGGATGCCTTGCCCAGCCACTCGATGGCCCGCACCTTGTCCACGGGCACGCCGTCACCGGAGAGGAGGACCATGCCGTACGCGTACTGGGCCTCGGCATCGCCCCCCGCGGCCGCCTTGCCGATCCAGAGGGCCGCGGCCGCGCTGTCGCGCTTGACCCCGGTCCCCTCGTGGTAGAAGGTGCCCAGATAGTACTGGGCCCGCGCGTGGCCGCGCTCGGCCGCCATTTTCATGTACCGCGCCGCCTCTGTCGGCTTGCGCGGCGCCCCGCTGCCGTCCAGGTGCATCAGCGCGAGCCTGAAGGCCGCTTTGGCATCCCCTCGCCGGGCCGCGGCCTGGGTGGCGGCATACCCGTTGGCAGCCTTTGCGGCCTTTGTGCCCTTTGCCGCACGGGAAGCGGCCGGCACCGGCGCAACCGCCAGCATCGACAGGGCCAGTGCCGTCACGACCCGGCACACCATGACCGCAAGCCTACCCCTCAAGGAACAGCTCCTCCGGATCTTCCACATACTCTTTCACCGTGCGCAGGAATCCCACCGCTTCGCGGCCGTCGATGATCCGGTGGTCGTAGGACAGGGCCAGGTACATCATGGGCCGGATGACCACCTGCCCGTCCCGCGCCACGGGACGGTCCTGAATGGCGTGCATGCCGAGCACCCCGCTCTGGGGCGGATTGAGGATGGGAGTCGAGAGGAGCGATCCGTACACCCCGCCGTTGGTTATGGAGAAGGTGCCCCCCTCCAGGTCCGAGAGTTCGAGCCGGTTGGTTTTGATCTTTTCGACAAAGGCGGCGATAGCCTGTTCGATCTCCCAGAAATGGAGGCGATCCGCATCCCGGAGCACCGGCACCACCAGCCCCTTGTCCGCGCCGATGGCGATGCCGATGTTGTAGTAGTGGTGCCGGACGATGTCGTTGCCGTCGATGCGGGCGTTCACCAGGGGAAAGGCTTTCAGGGCCTCCACGCAGGCCTTGACGAAGAACGACATGAACCCCAGGGATACCCCGTGCCGCCTGGCGAACTGCTCCTTGTGGCGGGCACGCAACTCCACGATGCGCCCCAGATCGGCCTCGTTGAAGGTAGTGAGCATGGCGGTCTGCTGGCGGGCCGCCATGAGACGTTCCGCGATCCGCTTGCGGATGGGGGTCATGGGGGTGCGGGTGGTGCGATCGGCCTCCAGCGGCTCGGACTGGCGGGGCTGTTCTGCCGGTGGCCGGGGCTGCTGCGCGGGAGGCTGGGGAGCGGCCGGCGACGGAGCCACCGACTGCGCAGGGGCCGGAGACGGCGCCACCTGCTCCCGCTTTTCGGCAAAGGAGAAGAGATCATCCACTGTCACCCGCCCTCCCCGGCCGGTACCGGGCACCGCCTCGGGGCTGATCCCCCGCTCCCGCGCCATTTTGCGCACCGACGGGGAAAAGGGGGGGGCTGCGGCGGGCGCGGCGGCAGCGGCCTGTGCCGGGGCCGGCGACTCGGCACCAGGGGCGGCAGCGCCTTCGCGAATGGTGCCGATGACCGTGCCGATCTTCACCGTGGTCCCGGCCGGCACCGCGATGGAGAGAACCCCGTCGGCCTCAGCGTTAAGCTCCATGGTGATCTTGTCGGTCTCGATCTCGCAGACCGGCTCGTCCTTGCGGACCGCATCGCCGTCCTGGCGAAGCCACGTGGCCACCAGGGCCTCGAATACCGATTCTCCCACCGATGGTATTTTGATTTCCATGGGAACTCTCCGTTGAAACAGTGCTGCCGGTCAGCATCAATCACGATGCGTGACCAGGCCCCCTGTGAGGGGGAACGCCTATACCGCAAGCGCTTCCGTGACGACCCGTTCCTGCTCCACGCCGTGCAGCCGGTGCGACCCCACGGCGGGCACGTCGTTGTCGGGCCGCCCCACGTAGCGGGGCTCGCGGCCGAAAAGATCAGCCAGGTGGGGCCGGAGAAAGCTCCAGGCACCCATGTTGCGGGGCTCCTCCTGGACCCAGGAGACGCTATCGACCCCCCGGAAGGGCGCCACCGCCTCCCGCAACAGGTCGGTCCGCAGGGGATAGAGCTGTTCGATCCGGACAATGGCCGTGTCGGCCACCGCGTCACGCTCCATCCGCTCCAGCAACTCGTAGTAGATCTTGCCGGAACAGAGCAGGAGCCGCCGGATATTTTCAGGGTCGGCAACGGGGGGGATCACCTCCCGGAACCAGCCGCCGGACAACTCTTCCAACCGGGAGACGCAGCGGGGATGGCGCAGCAGGCTCTTGGGGGTGAAAACCACCAGGGGCTTGCGGAACGGCTGCTTCACCTGCCGTCGCAGCAGATGAAAGAGCTGGGCCGGGGTGGAGGGGTAGGCCACCTGGAGGTTGTCGTCGGCGCAGAGTTGAAGGTAGCGCTCGATGCGGGCGCTGGAATGCTCCGCCCCCTGCCCTTCGTAGCTGTGGGGAAGGAGCATGACGAGGCCGCTCACCCGCTCCCACTTGGACTCGCCGCCGGCGATGAACTGGTCGATGATGACCTGGGCGCCGTTGGCGAAGTCGCCGAACTGGGCCTCCCAGATGACGAGCATCTCGGGCGACTGGACCGAATAGCCGTATTCGTAGCCCAGGACCGCGAATTCGGAGAGCATGCTGTCCCAGGCGCGAAAGACCGCGTTGCCGGCGGCGGCGCCGTCCAGGGGCACATGGACCGCTTCGGTATTCATGTCGTAGAGGACCGCATGGCGGTGGCCGAAGGTGCCGCGCCGGGAATCCTCCCCGGACAGGCGGATGGAGGTTCCCTCGGCCAGAAGCGTCCCAAAGGCCAGGGTCTCGGCATTGCCCCAGTCGATCCCCTCTCCCGCCTGCACGGCCTTGAGCCGCCGCTGGAGGATGGTTGCCACCTTGGGGTGGACGGAAAAGCCCTCGGGCACGCCGGCCAGCCCTTCGGCCAGGTGCCGCAGCCGCGCCGGGTCCACGCCGGTATCGACCTTGGCGGGCGAATAGTCCCGCCGGTACTCCCCCCACTTCCCCTCGAAGCCGCCGGCCACGGGGCGCGGCGGGGCAGCGAGGGACTCTTCCAGCCGCGCGGCAATGGCTGCGGTCATGGCGTCGAGCCGGTCCCGGGGAATCCCCTCCTCCGCCAGCCGGGCCGCGTAGAGCTCGTGGACCGGCGGCCGGTCCTTGATCCGGCCGTACATGACCGGCTGGGTGAAGTAGGGCTCGTCCCCCTCGTTGTGGCCGTGCCGGCGGTAGCAGATGATCTCCACCACCACGTCGCGGCCGAAGGTCTGCCGGTACTCCAGGGCGAGTTCCATCACGTGGACTGCCGCCTCGGGATCTTCGCCGTGGACGTGGAACACCGGCGCCGCCACGATCTTGGCCGTGTCGGTGGCGTAGAGAGACGAACGGGCGTCCGCCGGGATCGTGGTGAAGCCGATCTGATTGTTGATGACGATGTGGAGGGTGCCGCCGGTCCGGTACCCTTCGAGCTGCGACAGGTTCAGGGTCTCGGCCACCACCCCCTGGCCGGCGAAGGCGGCATCGCCGTGGATCAGCACCGGCAGGACCCGCTTGTCTCCCCCCGGCCCCCGGGCATCCTGGCGGGCCCGGCATTTCCCCTCCACCACCGGGTCCACCGCCTCCAGGTGCGAGGGGTTAAAGGCCAGGGTCAGGTGGATAGCGCTGCCGTCGGCGAACCGGCGGTCGCTGGAGAACCCCTTGTGGTACTTCACGTCGCCGTCCCCCACGAACGCCAGTTCCACGTTATCGGCGAACTCGGCAAAGATGTTCTCCAGGGGCTTGTCGATGATGGTGGCCAGCACGTTCAGCCGCCCCCGGTGGGCCATGCCCAGGACCAGGTCATCCACGCCGAGCCGGGCCGCGCGCTCCACCACGGCGTCCAGGGCCGGGATCAGCGCCTCTCCCCCTTCCAGCGAGAAGCGCTTCTGACCCAGAAATTTCCGGTGCAGGAATTCCTCGAACAGGGACGCTTCCCTGAGCTTCTCGAGGATGTGCAGTTTCTGGTCCGGGGAAAAAGACGGCCGGTTCCGGACCGGCTCCATCCGCTCGATGAGCCAGGTCCGTTCGGCGGGATCCTGGATGTGCATGAACTCCACGCCAATGGAACGGCAGTAGGTCTCCCGGAGCGTTGCCAGAATCTCCCGCAGCGTCGCCTCGGCCGTGAGGAAACGGCGCGCCCGGAAGGTGCGGTCCAGGTCTGACTCGTCCAGGTCGTACTGCTCCAGCGCCAGGAGCGGGTGCTCCAGCTTGCAGGGAGAGAGGGGATCGGTGCAGGCCAGCAGGTGGCCCAGGTCGCGGTAGCGGTAGATGAGGGAGTCGACCGCCGATTGCTTGGCGGCCAGTTCGGGGGTGGGGCACTCGGTCGGCGGCTCGCCGCGCCCCAGTTCGTAGCCGGCGAAGAATGCGCGCCACTCGGCGGAAACCGACGCGGGATCGGTCTGCCAGGATTGGAAAAGGGATTCGATGAACTCGGGGTCGGCCCCTGCGGCAAAAGTCATGACAGCGCCCTCGATTGAAGTGACGCGGATAAGTATAACAAAGGGGGGAGTGGTTTCAAAGCGGGCCGGCGTACGCGGGGCAGAACATCGGTGGAAAGGCGCGTCGGCCGGCTCGGGGCCGGCAGCGTCAGGTAAACAGATCGAGCCGGAAGCGGCGGGCCATGAACGCCTGAAGGGTACGGACCTCCTCGAAGGCGAGCCGCAGGCGGCCCTGCTCCATACGGTTGAGGTGGTCGAGGGGGATGTGGTTGGTGGGCGTGAGGCCCTGCCGAATGGCTTCCACCTGGCCCCTCAGGCGCAACAGGACGAGGAAGTTGAAGCTCTCCTCCAGGTCCTCCGCTTCCTTGGCGGTGAACGTGCCTGCCGTGACCAGGGACTGGAGGCGCTCCCACGTCCCCCCCCGAAGGAGTCCGGCCTCCAGGGCCAGGATCTTCACCCCTTCAGTGATGGCGAAGATTCCCGCCCTTTTCAGGTCCACAAGCCCCCGGTGATCACCGCTGCGCTCCACCTTGATCCTGCCGAACATGCCGAGGGGAGGTGTGAACCGGACCACGTTGGCGCCCATGTGGGCCAGATAGGCGGTGTCGCCCGCAAGCCGGCCGACGATGTGGGGTTTCAGCGCCTGCTCCAGGGAGTGATCACCGTCGATTAAGCGCATGTCCATGAACATGCTGGTGTTGAGGATATTCTCCGGAGTGGGTGCCGAGAGCCACTGATCCAGCACTGCGCGCCACTGGCTGAGGCTTCGGCGCCAGGCTTCGTTTCGGGCCATGATGCCGCCGGGGCAGGGAGGAACCCCGATGGCGACGAGATTGTCGATCAGGTCGAGGGAAAAGGCTTCGAGGCGCCTGACGTCGGATTCAGAGAGGTCGTCGGCGTAGACAATGGCATTGTCCTGGTCGGTGGTGAGAGTCTGCTCCTGGCGCCCCTCGCTCCCCAGCACGATGAAGGCGAAGCGGTCCGTCAGGTCGGGGTAGCGCTCCCGTCGCAGCAGCGTTATGAGACGCACCAGGATCTGGTCGTTGAGGTGAGCTATCATCCGGACCAAGTCCCTGGTCGGCACCCCTGTTCCGGCGAGATGCACCACCAGGTTCTGAACCCGGACGTGGAGTTTCTCCAGGTCGGCCACGGAGCAGGCCTCCTCGATCTCCCGGACCATCTGCTGGGGGGAGCGGCTCTGGAGCCGCAGGATGTCCGAATCGGTGATTATCCCGGTGAGGCGGCCGGCCCCGTCCACCACGCAGACCCGGTGGATGCCGCGACGCGACATGCGATGCAGCGCCTCGAAGATAGAGTCGTCCTCACCCACCGTTATGAGGGGAGCATTCATGATCATTCCGGCGGTCATGGCGTGGCAGTCGGCGCCCCGGGCCACGACTTTGTTCCGCAGGTCCCGGTCGGTGACAATCCCGGCCGGGGTATCCCCCTTGCAGACCACCACGCTGGATATGTTGCGCTCACTCATGGTGGCGGCCACGTCCACGAGCCGGTCGCCGGGCGCACAGGTCACCACCTGTCGCTGACAGAACGTTCCTACCGGCTGGAACATGATGTTTTCTTCGGTCATGGCGCTACTCCAAGGAAGTGATGATCTCAGACTCCAGGGCCGGGGGACAGGTACCTGACGGCCCAGGCGGCGATGATGCCGGCGGCATAGCGGGCGTCCTCCTCGGCCAGGAGCAGATGGTCGGCCCGGTCCAGGGCTACCAGGCTCCTGGGCTGGGGAGCCAGGGAGAAGATCCGCTCGGCATGGTGGAAGCCAACTACCTGGTCGTCGGGGGCGTGGAGTATGAGGAGCGGCACGCCGAGGGCGGCAATGGTGTCATCCAGGCGGACGCCGGTCACGTCGTCCAGGAATGACCGGCCGAGGCGGAATGGCCGGCCCGCCACCATGACCCGGGCCGAGCCGTTCTGCGCCAGTTCGTCCTCCTTGCCGGTGAAGAGGTGGCGCAGCCCCTCCGGGCTCGCCGGTGAGCCGATGACCACAACCGCCCGGCAGCCCGCGATGCTTCCGGCCGCGGCAAGGCAGGTGGTGCCGCCCAGGGAATGGCCCATGAGCAGGCGGGGCGCGGCATGGGAGCGCTCCAGGAACGAGGCCGCCGCCCGCAGATCGTCCACGGTGGAGGTGAAACCGGTTTCGCTGAAGTCCCCCCCGCTCTCCCCGAGCCCCGTGAAGTCGAAGCGGAGCACGCCGATCCCCTGCTCCGTGAGCACCCGGTTGATGGCGACCACGGACTTCAGTTCCTTGGAGCAGGTGAAGCAGTGGGCAAAGAGGGCGAAGGCGACCGGTTCCCGCCCCTCCGGCAGATCGAGGATGCCGGCGAGTTCCGCGCCGCGGCCGCCAGGAAAACGGAGGCGGCGCGAGATCATTCCTTCTCCCCCTCGCCGGCCCGGTCGAGTACGAGCGAGGCCGAGTTGATGCAGTAGCGCCGGCCGGTGGGGGCCGGGCCGTCCGGGAACAGGTGCCCCAGGTGGGCGCCGCAGGAGGCGCAGTGGACCTCGGTCCGGTGCATGAAGAAACTCCGGTCCTCCTCGCTCTCTACCCCGGCCCCGTCCACGGGGGCGGTAAAGCTGGGCCAGCCGGTGCCGGAGTCGAACTTGTCCGCGGAATCGAACAGGGGCGCGCCGCAGCAGACGCAGCGGTAGATCCCCCTGTCGTGGCAGTCCCAGTAGGCGCCGGTGAAGGCCGGCTCGGTCCCCTTGCGGCGGGTGACCTCGTACTGCTCCGGGGTCAACTGCCCGCGCCACTGGGCATCGGTTTTCTCGATCTTCCTTTTCATGATGCGCCTCCGTGCTCCCTGCGCCTTAGCCCAGCTTCCTTCCCGCCCGGCGGAGCAGGATCGAGTTGGTCACCACCGACACCGAGGAAAAGGCCATGGCAAGCCCGGCGAATTCGGGCCGGAGCGTGATCCCCAGCGGATAGTAGAGGACCCCGGCGGCCACGGGGATGCCGAGGATGTTGTAGAACAGGGCCCAGAAGAGATTCTGCTTCACCTTGGCCAGGGTCGCCCGCCCCAGGCGGATGGCGCGCACGGCATCCATGAGGTCGTCCCGCACCAGGATCACGTCGCCGGTCTCCTTGGCCACGTCGGTGCCGCCGCCGATGGCGATCCCAACGTCGGCCCGGGCCAGGGCCGGGGCATCGTTGATCCCGTCGCCCACCATGGCAGTGAAGTACCCCTTTGCCTGGTACTCCCGCACGATTTCCTCCTTGCGGCCCGGCAGGACTTCGGCCTCGAAGCTGTCAACCCCCGCCTCCCGGGCCACGGCGGCCGCCACCTCCCGGTGGTCGCCGGTGATCATGCAGGTGGCGATCCCCATCCGCTTCAGCTCGGCCACGGCCCGGGGTGAGCTCTCCTTGAGCCGGTCGGCCAGGGCCGCCACCCCCAGCAGGCGTCCCGCTTCGGCCACGAGGATGAGCGATTTCCCCTCCCCGGCCAGCCGGGATGCGGCCTGCTCCAGGGGCGAAGTGTCGATGCCCGCCCCGGCCAGGAACCGGGCGCTGCCGGCCGTGACCGGTTCGCCGTCCAGGACGCAGGCCACGCCTCCCCCTTCGGTCTCCCGGTAGTCGGCCACCGGGGCCGGCACCACGCCCCGCCCGGCGGCACCGCTCACCGCCGCCTGGGCCAGGGGATGGTTCGAGCGGGATTCGGCCGCGGCCAGCACCGCCAGCAGGCGCTCTTCCGTCACCCCCGGCGCCGGCACCAGGTCGGTGAGGGAGGGTTCGCCTCGGGTGAGGGTGCCGGTCTTGTCCAGCAGAATCGCCTGGACCCGGGAGATGTTCTCCAGCACCGAGCCCCGCTTGACCAGAATCCCCCGCGACAGCCCCACCCCGCTCCCCACCATGATGGCGGTGGGGGTGGCGAGGCCCATGGCGCAGGGGCAGGCGATGACCACCACGGAAATGGCCAGTTTGAAGGCAAAAAGGAACTCCTGGTGGAGCCCCCAGAACCAGAGGGCGAACGTGAGGGCCGACAGGGCGATCACCACCGGCACGAAGACCCCGGACACCCGGTCGGCGAACCGCTGGATCGGCGCCTTGTCCGCCTGGGCCTCCCGCACCATCCGCACGATCTGGGAGAGGAGCGTTTCCTCGCCGATCCTGGTGGCCCGCACCAGGAGCACGCCGCTGCGGTTCACCGTGGCCCCGGTGACCGCGGCCCCCGGCCCCTTGTCCGCCGGGATCGACTCGCCGGTCACCATGGACTCGTCCACCGACGAGGTCCCCTCCACCACCTCCCCGTCCACGGGGATCGTCTCGCCCGGCCGCACCCGCACCAGGTCGCCCAGCCGCACCGCCGACGCGGGGACTTCCCGCTCCTGGTCGCCGGTCACCAGCCGCGCCTTGTCCGCCTGGAGCCGCAGGAGCTTTTTCAGGGCTTCCCCCGCCTTGCCCCGGGCCCGGGCTTCCAGGTACTTGCCCAGGCGGATAAAGGCGATGAGCATGGCCGAGGTTTCGAAGAACACGTGGCCGCCATGCTCGCCAAAAGCCCCGAAAAAGGCGAACAGGGAGTAGAAATAGGCGGCCGAGGTGCCCAGGGCCACCAGCACGTCCATGTTGGCGCTCCGGTTTTTCAGGGCGAACCAGCTCCCCCGGTAGAAGGTGAGGCCGGCCGAAAACTGGACCGCACTGGCCAGGACCAGGTTCATCCAGCCCACGGCCCGGTTGTCGTGGAGGGTCATGGTGGCCATGATGGGAAGCGAGAGCAGAAGACTGGCAATGAACCAGTTGCGCTGACCCTTCAACTCCGCGGCGGCCTCCCCCCCCTCTGCTTCGGGCTCCACGGGGGTGTATCCCGCGGCCACCACCAGGGCGAAAATGTCCGCCTTGCCCAGGCGGGAGGGATCGAACCGGACCAGGGCCTCCTCCTGGGCCAGGTTCACCACGGCGGCGGACACGGCCGGGTCGGCCAGGAGCTTTTTCTCCAGGTTTGCCACGCAGGAGGCGCAGTGGAGCCCCCGCACGCCGAAACGCAGCTCCCCGGCCGTCGTGCGCACCACGCCGTAGCCCAGGGCCTCCACCCGCGCCGCCACGGCATCCTCGTCGACCACCCGCTCGTCGAACTCCACGGACAGCTCGGCAGTGGCAAAGTTGACCAGGGCCGAGGCAATGCCCGCCACGCCGCCCAGTTCCTTCTCGATCCGGGCCGCGCACCCGGCGCAGCTCATGCCGGTGATGGGTAACAAGACCTTACGCATTCGGATGTCCCTCCGTCAGATATCCCCGCAGCTCGGCCGCGCAGATCTTCACCACTGCCGCCGCCGGCACCGCCAGCACGACCCCCCAGAAGCCCATGAGCTCGCCCATGGCCATGAGGACAAAGATAACCGCCAGGGGGTTGAGCCGCAAGGTCCCCCGCATGAGGAGCGGCTTGATCAGGTTTCCCTCTATGATAACGCTGATCACGAAATATGCCGCGCAGACCAGGGGAATCACCGACACGTCGCCGGTTTCCGCATAGCCGATCAGGGCCGGCGGGATCACCGCCACCATCACCCCCGCGAAGGGGACCACCGACGCGAACCCCGCCACCAGGCCGTTGAGCAGGGGAAACTCGATGCCGATGGCATAGAGGGCCAGGGCCGACAGAATCCCCACGAGAAGGCAGTCCAGCAACTGCGCCAGGATGAAGCGCTCCAGGGAATGCTTGATCCGCCCGCCCACCTGCCGGAACGACGGCCGCTCCCGGTGGGGAACGAACCGGAGAATCAGATCCTTCACGAAATCCTTGTAGTAGAGCATGAAGAAGACGAGGATCGGGGCGAGCACCAGGTTGAAGAGCCCGAAAACGGCCCGCGTGAGCTGCTGGTATCCCTTGCCCGTGAGCTCAAGGGCAAGCTTCTTCAGGGACTCCTCGGCCCGGGCGATGAGCCAGGCCCCCTCCTCGCCGCCGTAATAGGGAGTGAGGCGCCCCTTCCACGTCTCCATGACCAGTTGCAGGTTGTCCACGTAACGGGGGACCGCCCGGGGGAAGGCCTCCAACTGGTGGCTGAGATAAGGGATCAGGAGGATCAGGGCCAGGAAGATCCCCACGGCAATGGCGAGATAGAGCACGGCAATGGCCGGCAGCCGCCCCAGCCCCCTGGCCTCCAGGAATTTCATGGCCGGATTGAGGAGATAGGCGATGACCAGCGAGGTGAGGACCGCCGACAGGGAGTGGCCGGCGAAATGGCCCGCCAGGAGCACCAGCCCGAAGGTTATGGCCAGGGACCAGGTGATATGGGCCGCGTCGCGGGGGCGCACCGCCTAGCTCCGGAAATCGCCGCGGCGGAGGTGGTCGGCGGCGGCGCGCACGGCAGCGGCAATGGGAATGGCCAGCAGGATGCCCCAGAAGCCCATGAGCTCGCCGAACACCATGACCGCGATGATGGTCACCAGGGGGTTCAGGTCCATGGACTCCTTGAAGACCAGCGGCTTCACCAGGTAGCCCTCGAGGAAGTAGATGACCGAGAAGGCGGCGAGCACCTGGAGGAGCACCATGCCGCTCTCGTACTGGATATAGGCGAAAAACAGGGGCGGCAGGGTCGCCAGGATGACCCCGATGAAGGGAAGGACCGAGGCGAGTCCAGCAAAGATGCCGTTGACGATGGGATAGTCGATGCCGATGACGAAGAGCGCCACCGTGGACAGGACCGCCACGATGACCGAGACCATGAGTTGGCCGCGGATATAGCCGCCGATGCTCCCGTTGACCTCCCGCCCCAGGGCCAGGATGACCTCGCGGCGGGACGCGGGGAGCCACGCCGCCGTTGTCTCCATGAACTCCTTCTTGTACCAGAGCATGAAGAACACGAGGATCGGCGCGAGCACCAGGTTGAAGAGATTGAAGACGAGCCCCTCGGCCGCGGCGTAGACCCCGGCGCCGAGCTTGGCCAGCAGCTTGTCGGCCTGGCCGGCGGCCGTTTCGAAGAGCCAGCGCCACTCATCCGCCGCATAGGGAGGGACTGTCCGGCTCTTCCAGGCGAGCACGATCTGCTTGCCCTTCTGGAGATAGGCGGGGAGCCCGGCGATGAACGCCTCCCAGCGCATGCTGAGAAACGGCACGAGCACGATGAAGAAAAAGACGGAAAAGACCGCGAGAAGCGCGTAGAGAAAGAGGATGCCCCAGGGGCGGCGCACGCCGCGGCGCTCCATCGCCACCAGGAGTGGATCCAGGAGATAGGCGGTGACAAAGGACAGGAGAAAGCAGGAGACCGTATGCCTGATCGCATAGCCTGCGGCGATCAGCGCCCCGCCCGCCAGCAGCGCCGCCACGACCCTGTTCATCGCCGGTTGTTTGTCAGCCATCGCCTGCTCCTGTGGGGCGCCGGAGGTCGGCACCTCAGAAATCCTCCTCTTCGGCGCCG